>CAZQSC010000056.1:0-14344 GCA_964595705.1 uncultured bacterium
CATTGCCTCGCCCGGTGGCTCGCCCCAACTGGAAACCACCTTCTTCCTGGCAGTATGGGGCAAACCATCAAACCAGGCCCTGTAGTCTTCAGGGTCGACAAACTCTAGCACACCGCCCTTTCGGACGATCTCGTCTGCCGTTGTCCACCTGAACTCGGAGAGGGCTTTCCTCTCCAAGATCAGCTCAATGAGTTGCTTGCCGGATTGAGGAATATTCTCCACCCTGTAGCCCGCTTCCCTCATTTGGTTCATTATCCTGACCACGCTCTCCAAGGTATCCAATCCAGCCCCTCTGCCCACTGTGGCCTCGACGCTTTTGCAGGGGGCGTTGTGCAGCACGAAGGTGACTTTTCTGTTCTCTGGCTTTGTGTCTTTCAACTTCAGCCAGGCTTTTGCCCTTCGCACCAGAAAATCCACCCTGTCCTCTATGGGAAGCAGGACTTGGTAGCTGCCGCCCACCCTTGGCTCTGCCACTTCGTCCTTTGCGCCCAGAAGGATTGGCTCTATGGTGCCATCGAACTCAGGCTGGGCCACGCTCATCACCTGCGCCATCGGGCCTATCCCTCGTGGCTCAACTCGCCACTGGTCCTGGGTCTGGTAATACTCCTTCACCCCCTGGAGTATGGGGGCGTTTAATTCGGCCAGGGGCGACTTCCCTTGCTCGAGGCCCTGGCCGATGACCTTGGGCACAATGAAGAAGGACTGAAGGTTGACCAGAATGTCTATGCCCCGGAAAAGCGGCAGCACTTCTTCGTTTCCCGGAATCCCCAGCCGCCTGTCGCCCATACTGTAGCTGAATATAGGCAAAACACCGATCCCCTCTGACTCGAACTTCTCTATCAGCATATCGACGAGGGCAGTATCGCCATTTTCCCACTGAGAACGATAGAACAACAGACCGACCCGTGGTCTTCTGCCATATTCTTTTCGGTACCCCTCCACCGATAGGAATACACCCAGTTTGGGATGATAGACTCCGTACCAGGGGATCTCTTGGGGGGGCTCCGGGGAGAACGGTCCGCCTGCCAGCTTGCCCAGATAGAGGATGAGATTCTTCAGATTCTGCAGGCCGCCATACTTGTAATATTTCTCAGCCAAGGCCACCTCTGAGGGGGAAACCGTGCTTTTGGCCATGCCCTCTCCTAAGCAGACTATCGGTCTTTCCCTGTTTGCCTCCAGCATGGTTTCCTGGTGCTCGTACGAGGATGAGGCATACATAAACAACGCATCGGCATCCTCTGCAAAGGCGAAAAACCGTTCCCAGTCTATTTGAGATTTGGGCGTGGCGGCCTTGACCTCTATTTCATATCCTTCCCGTTGCAAGGCCTCGGCAGCCTCCGCAAGGGTTTTCACAGTGCTTCCGCTGTAGCCGATGATGGCAGCTAATTTGAACATAGGAGTTGAACGTGAAACGTGAATCACGCATCACGTTTTACATTCACAGTTTATACTCGCCCTGGACGAAAAACGATCGTCCCGGCGCCTTGTAGTATTCGTAGTATTCCCTGTCAAGCAGGTTATCCACAGCCAGCGAAAGTTCCAGATATCCGCTGACTGCGTATCTTATCTTCACATTCAGGTTGTTGATGGGATCATACGAACCGTACACCCCTTCCTCCTTATCGGAGTTATCAGAACTGCCGTACACCTTGGAGGCATAACGCCAGGCTAAGGATGCGCTCCAACCTGCCTTGTGGAACAGGAGCATTATGTTGTGCATCCTCTTGGGAACCAGTTGAAACTGCTTTCCCACCGACTCTGGGTCGCCGGGATTCTCGGTGATCTCCGTATGTTGGTAGGTGAGGTTCCCGGAGAGGTCCAGCCAGGGCGTAATGCTTCGGGCCGCTTCGATCTCGATTCCCTTTATCGTGCCCTTACCTGCATTCTGGCGCTTTTTATGCTTCTCTGTAATCAGCTTGTAGTAGATAAGATTCTCGAGCCTGCTCTGATAATGGGTGAGGCTTACTCTTGTGCCGAGCAGGGCTTGGTCGAATCCCGCCTCCCACGAGGTGCTGGTCTCCGGGTCAAGCTCTGGGTTAGCCTCATAGACCCTGCCCCAGAACGACCAGGTCTTATACAGCTCATAGATGGTAGGCGGCCTGAAGGCAGTTCCCCAGGAGGCCCTTATCCTCTCCAGCTTCCAGAGACCAAGGTCAAATCCCGGTTTATATAATATACCTATCTTGGGAGAGAAATGGGAACTATTCCTTGCCTCATACTTTGTCAGATTCCCTTCATCTAAAAGCGAGGCATCGTAGTTTCTCCACCAGTCGAACCTTCCGCCGGCAAACAGCCTCAGCCTTTCAATCGGTTTTACCCTCAGCTGGGCGTAAAGAGCGCTGGTTTGAACCTTGCCCCCTATCCGATAGTAAGGGTCTCTGGTCTTTTTACTCTCCTCATCCAGCCAATCGGAGAGCTTCCACCTGTTGCTGACTGCTCTATCTAATCTGTAATTCAGCCCTGTGGTCAAGGTGGACTCCTTCCCTAAGAGGTCTAAGGGGATGCTCAGCCTGAGTTCCCCGTCGACCGTCCTGTTGGGTTCTGTCCAGTCGATCTTGCCCGGACCTCCCTGCTGGGTAGCCCCGCTTTGAGTTTGCACCCACCAACTGAGATTGTCATTTATCCCTAACCTCCCCATGAGCTTCACATCCCCGCCTAAGCAGGTGTTATATCGAAGGGTGTAGCAATCGTTTCGGTCAATGCCGTACGATTTGAAGAAGTTGTAGGGCTTAATCTTAATATACTTGCCCCCTATCTCCACCTTTCCTTCATCCACCGGGTTGCCGTTTTCATCTCTGAGATAGCTTCTGGGGTCACGGTAGCCGTATTTACGCCAGTTGTGGGCCATCCGGAGGGAGAGTTCGGATCCCTCTCGGGGAGATAGGGAGAACTTGGCCCCGTATTGAGTCTGGTCCCAGTAGTTCTTTCCCCCATCGCCGATAAGATAGCAGGGCCTGCCGTATTTGTCCTTTGTCTCCTTATAGCCTGTAACCTTGACCTCACCTGAACCCTTCTTAGCACTTTTAATGATTAAGGCCGTCCTTCTGCCTTCACACCACTTCTTCCCTCCATAGAGATTAAGGGAGAAGCCGCCGATTTTGTCAGAGTAACTCAAGTCCTGGCAGAAGGTATTGTGGCTGCCATATGTGGTTCTGATAGAAACCTGCCGCTCCTCAGGGGTTCTGGTGAGGATGTTGATCACACCACCCATGGCATACCCGCCGTAAAGAGAAGAGAAGGGACCTTTCACCACCTCTATCTTCTCCGCCCTCTCTAAGGGTATGGCTGACCACTCCAAGCTACCCCCGTAAGCGTCATTTAGAGGCTGTCCGTCCAATAATACTAAGGTTCTGTTCTCTGCCGGAAACCCTCTTAACGTCACATTGCTGGTGGTGGCTGTGAACTTAGCGCGTTTAAGGTAAGCACCCGGTAGATATTTCAGGGCTTCATCTGCGAAGGTGGACCTTATGCCTCTAACCTCGCTTTCTGTGACCACCGAAAGGCTCACCGGCAGCTCCTCTATCTTTTCCTCCAACTTGGTCGCCGTCACCACAATTTCTTTCAGTTTGAGGATCCTGGGAGATAGTTCAAAGTTAACCGTGGTCTTCTGACCTGCTCTTATGACCACATCGGCTACAGTGGTGGAGACATACCCTATCATCTTAGCAGTAACGGAATAGCTGCCAACAGGCACGTTTTCTACAATATAGCTTCCCTTTTCGTTGGCCATAGTCCTCAACTCAGTGCCCTCAATCAGCACACCGGCCCCGGGCAGGGGCTCACGGGTCTCCTTATCTCTGACCACACCGACAATGCTTCCGACCTCCGCAGCCCAACCTGTACTTCCCAAAGAAAGCACAGGCATCAAAGATGCGAGGCTTATGAGAAGGCATATAGCCTTCCGGATCCTGACCGTTAAGTTGCGTGCTCTCATCGTTCTCGATCTCCTTTCTCTCCTAATACGTAGATCAACTATGCATATTCCAGAATCCCTTTGCTCTCTCAATCCTCGAGATCCGTTTTTTCGAAGCTTTCTCCAGGGAACGCATCCCGATCGTAAGTAACAAAAGCTTTGGATTCCCTTTTTGTATCACCTCCCCAAGATGGTTTCCAAAACCTGTCTAAGGCCTACCTGACCTTGCTTTCAAATAAAAAGGCCACGAAAATCTCTGCCAGCTTACAAACTGGCTTAAAAGACCTTCGCGGCCTTCAAATTTCTCAATCTTATTTGACTGCTTTTTCAGCTTGCTCTGGGAACCTTCGTAATTCCGTTTTAGTCTGAATTAAATATAAACTGTAAGCTTCCTTTGTCAAGCTCTTTTTGTGAAAAATCTTACTTTTTTTGCCAATGTGTTTTGCGACTGCCTTTGACTGCCGATCATAACTTGTAGATATATTTCGAGCTTATGAGGCAGAAAAGATTAAAGCAACAACTGCAGAATTTACCAGCTGAATTTTAACCCGCCTTGGTTCCTTTATTTCTCCCCTTTGGTTATCATTATGAATTTCCTTCTATGTTTGAAAAAAATGAGGCAGATGCCCCTTACATTTCATGCTCTTTTTAGTATATTTCCTCTGCGAAGACGGCAATAGATTAGTGTATCCATCACCAAGCCCGTTAGGAAAGGAGCAAATCGTTGAGCAAGAAGGCAATTATTACGGACGCAGATGAAGTATTGACAGTCACAGAAGCAAGTGTACTCCTAAAGGTAGGACAAAGTGCTGTATACAAGTTGGCCAGTTGTGGCATGATTCCAGCGCGCAAGGTGGGTCGGGAATGGCGCTTTCATAAAAACGGCCTTACTGGAGTGGTTGAAAGAGCCGGCTAAGAACAACAGGCCGTGTTGGGAAATCAAACAATGTGAAGATAAGATTAAGAAAAACTGCGTTGTCTACAAGCCTCAGTAGTTGACAAGGAGATCATGTTCTCTGATAGCAGATTCGTCATCTCACTCTCCTTTTGAGATACGAATCACACGAATGAATCTCGTGCCATTTCCTACCCACGTAATATCTCCATCCTTTTTATCGAACACTCCCTGCCTTTCTCGATCTCGATTTCGCTTGAACGGCATTCGGGACAGGAGAAAGATGGCAGGAGAATATGATACAGGGGATCATCCTCCATCTTCAGCGTTCCCGTGTACCCGCAGGCCCGACATAATATCCGGGGTTCCACTACCTGGATGTTCACCTCCGCACCGCCTGCGAGAGTGCCCTCAAAGCTCGTCTTCACCCAGAATGCCACCTGTTCGGGGTTCAAAAAGGAAAGTCTCCCTATCTCAAGATCTATGTACAAGACCCTACTTGCTTTTTCCGCTTTTGCCCTGTCCAGGACAGCATTTACTATAGCCTGTGCTATGGAGAACTCGTGCATTCAAACCTCACAGAATACCGACCAGGAGACAGAAAGCTCCTCCGCTTCCCCTCTCTTTCCTCTAGCCGCAAACCAATATCAAATGGCCAGGGCTCTTATTACCTCATCCACCCCCTCCCCGGTCAGGCCGTTCGTCTGCACCACCTTAAGATGGGGTTTGATCCGGAGCGCGTCCCCCTCAAGCTGCCGAGGATCGACGCCCATAGCCCCGGAGAGGTCCATCTTATTTATAGCCACCACATCAGCATCCATAAAGATATAGGGGTGCTTTACGACCATATAAGGCCCCTCCGTGACCGAGATGACCACGATCCTCTTATGGGAGCCCAGCGGGAACTCCCCCGGACAGATCAGATTGCCGACGTTCTCGATGAACAGCAGATCTATCTTCTTCAGGTCCAGTTCCGCTATCGCCTTCCTCACCAAGTTTGCATCTAAGTGGCACTCCTTGCCTGTGTTCACCTCAATCACCGCGGCCCCCTGCGCTTCTATTCGATTTGCGTCTATGGTCGTTGTCAGATCTCCGGCAAGGGCAGCGATACGGCGTTCCCCTTTCAAGCGGCGCACAAGGTGACCAATCAAAGAGGTCTTCCCGGAACCGATGGCGCCCATAACGTCCACGGCGAACACCCCATGCTGGTCTAAAAGCCTCCTGTTTTCCTCCGCCAGTTCCCTGTTTTTCCTCAGCAGATTCTCCTCAAGCTCGATGTCGAACACTTCGCCTTCTGCAACCTCGATGACCTTCATAGCCCTTCTCCCTGTTCGGATTTCGGATTCACCTCCCCACCCGCAAATTCCTTAAATTCTCAGAGCGTGTCTGAAAAGGCGCTGATCAGCTAAATCGAACACCGAAAAACACTGAAGAATCTCGAAATGTATCTCCTTTCAGTCGTTTCGGTGATTTTCAGTGTTTGATATTGGGACTCTTCAAACCCTCTCAATTCTTGTCAAAATGAAAATGGAGCTCATCGACGCTCCAATGGTGAACTTTTGCCTCCACCGCAGCGGTTTTGTATCTGTAACAGGGTTTTCATCTCTTCTGCCTCCATAGTGGGTCGGTGCTGTTTCGGCTGCCAGGTTTGACCAGTTTCATTCCTTCAACACAGAGGGGACAGTGTTCGGGCCGGTAGGTGACCACCTCCATCTGGACAAGAGAAACCAGGGGCACGCTGAATCTGGCCTTCCCGCCACTTCGATCCACCAGGCAACCTACACCGACAACCTCAGCCCGGTTTGCCTCTACTGCTTCGATCACCTCCCCTACCGAGCCTCCGGTGGTCACTACATCCTCAACCACTATGACTTTTTCTCCTGGATAGATTTCAAATCCTCGCCTGAGTGTCATCCGACCGGCTTCTCGCTCGGCGAAGATGGTGCGGACCCCTAGCACCCGTCCCACTTCACAGGCTACCACGATGCCCCCAATGGCCGGCGCAATCACAAGGTCGATCTTTCTTCCCCTGAATCTCTCCGTCAGTTGCCCGCAGAGCTGTTGTGCATATTTCGGATATTGAAGGACTTTAGCACACTGAAAATAGGTAGGGCTGTGAAGCCCAGATGTCAGCAGAAAATGGCCGGAGAGAAGAGCGCCGGTCTCCTTGAATATCTCTAAAATCTCCTCTTGGGTAAGCATTTTTTACCTTCTCCCTATTTTCTGTAAAGATTGATTTCTTCCTTCAGCCTTTTGGCTGCCGCTCTGGCTTTCTGGGCGAAGTCTATTCCATCCGAGGCGTAGATTATCCCCCGGGAGGAGTTTATGATGGCCAGTTGCCCTTCCTCATCTGTTCCCCAGCGGAGGGTTGCCTCCAAATCACCACCCTGGGCACCAATACCTGGGATGAGAAAAGGCAGCTGGGGGGCAATCTGACGGATTCTCCTCAACTGTTCAGGATGAGTAGCCCCTACCACCAGCCCACAGCAGCCGCTCTTGCTCCATTGAACGACCTTCTCGGCAACATGTTCGTAAACAGGTCTGCCGTCAGAGGGAAGATACTGGAAGTCCTCTGCCCCAGCATTAGAGGTGAGGCAGAGGACAAAGGCACATTTATCCGGATATTCCAGAAAAGGTTTGAGGGCATCAAATCCCATATAGGGATTTACCGTAACCGCATCAGCGCCCAGGCCCCGGTAAAATGCCTCCGCATACATCCGGGCGGTGTTGCCAATATCGCCCCGTTTGGCATCCACAATAACCGGGATATGGGGAGGGATGGCCTCGATAGTCTGCTTAAGTGCTCTCCATCCATCGGCGCCCAGTGCCTCGTAGAAGGCGATATTTGGCTTGTAAGCGCACACCAGATCCGCCGTTGCCTCGACGATCGCCCGGTTGAAGCTTAAGACTGGATTGTCTGCCTTAAATAGATGCCTCGGCAACCTGGAAACATCGGTGTCCAGTCCAACACACAAAAGGCTGTCGTTCTTCTTACTGGCTGCTAAAAGCTTTTCAATAAATTCCATCTTCTGTTCCTTGCTCTCTCTGGTTAATTTTACAAAGCTCAGATTCCTCTTTCCTCTTTTTTCTCTTCTACATCATCTCCACTGGGTCAACATCTATGGTTATCCTCACCCCCCTTTTGCCTTTCAGCCTGTGGTTGCACTGCCGAACAAGTTCCCGGAGAGCTTTGGACGATCTGCCTTTAAGGAGGATTTGCCGGCGGAAGGCGCCCTTTACTTTGCCCAGGGGAGCCTCAGAGGGACCCAGAATCTGTATCCTCTCAGAGGGGGCTTCTTGCAGAAGGCGGGCATACTCCTCGGATACAGAGATCACATCCTCTGAGACTTTGCTCTGAAACACAACACTGATTAATCTGCCCCAAGGTGGATAGTTCAACTGTTTTCGGTCAGCAAGTTCTCGACGAGCAAATTTATCGAAGTTATGATTTTTAAGGTACCTAATAGCCCAGTTCCCTGAAGAGTATGTCTGCACGACTATCTCCCCCTCTGTTAGCTGGGAGGCCAATTGAGTCAGCAGGTGGAAGGTCTTCTCGGCGGCCCGGAAATCGGGCAGGTTCAGGCAACTGTCGGCCAGCACAACCGCCAGCAGACCCACTCTGGGAAAATCTATCCCCTTGGCAATCATCTGAGTGCCCAGGAGGATGTCCGCCCGGTTGTCCTGAGAAAATTGTAGCAGCCGCTGGTAGGAATCTTTTCTCTTCGTTGTATCCAGGTCCACTCTTAGCACCTTTGCCTTAGGAAACAGAGAACGGAGGGTCTTCTCCACCAGTTCGGTGCCGATTCCTCCGAACTGGATGTCGTAGCCCAGACACTGGGGACAGGTGTTGAGGGCTTTTTGGCGAAACCCGCAGTAATGGCACACCATCTGGTGGTCTTCCTGATGGTAGGTGAGGCTCACCTGGCAGTTCTGGCACTGGGGGACAAAGCCGCAATGGCTGCACTGAAGGTAGGTGGCGTAGCCTCGTCGATTCTGAAATAGCACAACCTGTTTGCCACTCTGCAGACAGCTCTTCAGCCTTTCACAGAGCAAGGGGGACAAAATCGCCCCCTTTTTTGCTGAGCGTAGGCCCCGGATGTCGACAATTGTGACCTTTGGGAGGGGACCGCCGGCTTCACGGGAAAGACGACAGAGAGAGAATTTGCCTCTCAAGGCATTGTGATAGGATTCTAAAGTTGGGGCTGACGAACCAAGTAGAACTGTCGCCTCAGCCATCTTTGCCCGCACAATCGCCACATCCCGAGCATGATATCTCGGATTGGACTCGCATTTGTAGGAGGAGTCCTGCTCTTCTTCCACCACAATTAGTCCCAGATTTACCACCGGGGCAAAGACCGCCGAACGAGGGCCTATTACTACCCGTTTCCTACCTTCTCTAACCTGCCGCCACAGCCTGTACCTCTCCGCATCCGAGAGCCGACTGTGGAGCACCGCTGCTTGCTGCCCCAAAGCTGCTTGGAGATGTTCGAAGAGCCTGGTGGTCAGAAATATCTCCGGAACCAGCATAAGAACACCCCTTCCTCTGTGGAGCACAATAGAAATTGCCTGCAGGTAAAGAGGCGTTCTATCTGCGCCAGGAGAGCTTTGCAGGAGAATCGTCTGGTAGCGCCCCCCATCCAAGGCCTGCTCAATCTGCTGGAATGCCCTCGCCTGAGTCGGGGAGAGATTGGCTTCTCCAACCCTCTGAGCTGCTTTTTCACTGAGGGGAGAGCCTTCAGGCTCCTCGAAACAGAGTTCTACCAGGCCTCTTCTCTCCAATCTCTTTACCACATCGGCCCCCACACCCCACTTTCTGCTCAGATGGAGAGCGGCCATCTGGCCTCCGTTTTCCCAAAGGATTCTCAACAGGTGAGCTTGACGAGGGGCTTTTCTCTTTAGCTCATCGATCTGCTGCCTCAACTCTGCAGGATCGCCTCCGGTCAGCCGTACCAGCCGTTCTTCTCTGGCCCTCACCGCCACATAGCCCATCTGTTCCAGATCGTAAATAGCGGCATAAAGGGCCTCCCTTCTCAGCTCTCTCTCCAGCATCAAAAGGCTTCTGGTTCCCTTCTGAAGAAGAGACTCCAGCACCGCTTGTCGTTTTCCCCCCCTGAGTGCCTCAGGCAAAGGATGTTGTAGCTCCGGGTGTTTCAGTATGAGATACTCGCTGCCTCCGAAGTGAACACTGGAGGGCAGGGCGGAGTTCAGGACTTCTCCCCAACTGCACAGATAGTATTCTGCCACCCAGCGGGTGAGCCGGAGCATCTGCGAGTCAAAGGCGGGATATGGGTCGAGCACATCTAAAATCTGCTTAAGCTTGGATAGCTCAGTCTCTTGCTTTAGATCTATCACAAACCCGGTCAACAGACGCCTTCCCAGGGGTGCCCAGACCCGGCTGCCCCTCTGAACCCTGTCTGTTAAAGGTTTAGGAATTATGTAACTGAAGCATTTCCCGGTTGGAAGAGGGAAGACAACCTGGGCAATTCTCTCTTGCATCTGGTCTCCCTGCCGTTTTTTACATCGAACTCATCTCTTAGAATGACAGTATTGGAAAAAGGCCAGCCCTATTAGCAACTATCTATCCTGAAGACTGGCTATAAGGCTGGCCCATATATACTTCTCCAAGAAATGGGGTTCTATTGTCTAACCCATCTTTGAAAGGCAGCTTCGTAAGGAGCCCTGGCGATTCCTTTCTCAGAGATGATGGCCCCAATCAGCTCGGCCGGGGTGACATCGAAGGCGGGATTAAACACCTTCACTTCCTGGGGGGCTGTCTGCAGCCCGAAGCCCCGGGTAACCTCCTCCGGATTCCTCTCCTCGATAGGGATCTGACTACCGTTGGCAAGATTCATATCCAAGGTGGAGAGAGGAGCAGCGACGTAGAACGGGATGTGGTGTTCTTTTGCCAAGACGGCAAGTCCGTAAGTGCCCACTTTGTTGGCCACATCTCCGTTTCTGGCAATCCGGTCAGCGCCTACTATCACTGCATCTACTTTCCCTTTTCTCATCAGGGCGGCGGCAGCGTTGTCGCAGATGAGTGTGACCTCGATCTCGTTTTGCAAAAGCTCCCAGGCGGTAAGGCGTGCCCCCTGCAGAAGTGGGCGGGTCTCGTCGGCAAAGACTCGGATACGCTTACCCTGCGACTTTGCAGTATAAATGACTCCCAGAGCCGTTCCCAGACCTGCGGTGGCCAGAGCACCAGCGTTACAGTGTGTCAGAACCGACATACCATCTTCTAACAGGACGGCCCCATTCTCGCCAAGCTGGCGGCAAACTCTCCTGTCCTGTTCAAAGATCCTGTCTGCCTCTTGAAGAAGCAGATGCTGGATTTTCTCCGGCTTTTCTCCTCTGTTTTGGACAAACGCATGCCACATCCTCTCCAGTGCCCAGAAGAGGTTGACCGCTGTGGGACGAGTGTGTGACAGACGATCCACAGCCCAGCGGACTCTCTGTTCAAGCTCCTGAGAGGTGCCACTATGGCCCCATATGCTCAGCACTACCCCGTAGGCAGCAACAACCCCAATAGCAGGGGCCCCTCGCACCTTTAGCTCTTCAATGGCCTGGGCTAAAGTCTCCACATCCCTGCAGTCGAGGTAGACCAGTCGAAGGGGCAATTCCGTCTGGTCGATTATCCTCACTGCCCCGGAGATCCATTTGATCGTCTCTATTTCCAATCTTCTACTCTGGCGAATACCTTCCTCTGAGAAGGTGTTCATTTAATCGCAAAGAACGCGGAGAAAGCGCAAAGAACAAATCCTTAGCGAACTTTGTTCCTTCTTTTGAGTTCTTTGCGATCAGCGAAAAAACATAAACTTGCTTCAGGTTTAACATTCAAAAATGGGTAATCTGTTTGAACCGGGTGAACCTTTCCTGAATCTGCTGGTGAGTTAGTCCTTTGAGGCCATCTACGCTGAATTTCTCTACTGTAAAAGAGGCCATTACGCTGCCGTAGACCACAGCCCTTCTCAAGTTGTTCTGACTGAGATCTCCGGTTTGGGCCAGGTAACCCAGGAAACCGCCAGCAAAAGAGTCTCCCGCCCCGGTGGGGTCACAGACAGATTCCACTGGGTAGGCAGGAACGCTGAAAAGGGCGTCACGGGTGAACATCACTGCCCCATGCTCTCCCTTTTTGACGATTACTATCTTGGGGCCTCTTTCCAGCACTGCCGTAGATGCCTTAATTAGGTTTAGCTCTCCAGTAAGCTCCTGCATTTCTGCATCGTTGAGGATAACTGTATCTACCTGGGCCAGGTTCTGAAACAGGGTCTTCCTTTTGGTTCTGATCCAGTGGTCAATAGTGTCACAGCAGGAAAGTCTGGGACAGCGAACCTGCTCAAGCACTCTCTGCTGGAGTTCAGGATCGATATTGGCTAAAAACAGGAGTTCAGAATCTCGATACTGCTCAGGAATGGTTGGCTGGAACTGGGAGAAGACGCCGGGTTCAAGCAGCAGGGTCTGGCGGTCATTGGGGCGGGAACCGTATCTGCCTGCCCAGCGGAAGCTCTTTCCCTTTTTTATCTGAAGTCCGGTGAAGTCTACCCCCTTCTCTTTCAGAAAATCCAGCTTCCGTAAGGGAAAATCCTCACCCACGGCAGCCACCACCCTGACCGGGGAAAAGTAGCTGGCGGCAGCTGCGAAATATGTTGCCGAACCTCCCAACACATCGGTCACCTTCTGTGCGGGTGTCTCCACCGTGTCCAGAGCTACTGAGCCTACCACCAGGATATTCAAGGCGAGACCTCCTCTATTTTAGCATCGCCCCACAGGCGCTCTAAAGCGTAAAACTGGCGAGTATCTTGTTGGAAAATGTGTACCACCACATCCACAAAATCGATTAGCACCCAACTTTGGTCACCATCGCCCTCTATATGCCAGGGCGGATAACCGGCCTTCTCCATCCCCTCGACGACTGCATCACGTAAGGCCTCGGCATGGAGGCTAGATTCAGCAGTACAGATGACAAAGTAGTCAGCGATATCTGTTAGCTCTCTCAAATCCATCTTAAGAATATCCGTTGCTTTTTTTGACTTCAAGAACTGAACCGAAAGATCAGCAAGCTGCAGAGAGTCGGTGTCCAAGGTATCACCTCCCAAGATTTTTGAAAAAGGCTAACTTGCGGAAGTCTCGCCCAATAATGACCAACACATCCTCTATCCGGTAAGGGTCCTGCTTTATCTGCTGGATGCAGTTTTCTACACCCAGGACCTCAGCGACCCGCTGGGTCTTCTCCATGTGACCTGATCTGTCCACTACGATTGTCTCCAGAAAGTCAAAACTTTCGGCATTTCCGAAATTGACCACATCAAAACCGCTCCGACGAAGCAAATCAGTGACTTTGCGTGCCAATCCTCTTTCTTCACAGCCATTAAGGATCTCTACCCGGATGGGCATCACCTCCTTCTGGGGTTTTGGGGCAGGCTGTTTACAACCAACCCAGAGGAAGGCAACCAAAACTATTCCTACTGTCAGGACATTTTCCCATCTGCCCAGCGCCTCTGGGCTTTTCCTTAGGCACATAAAAAGGGACGCACACAACCGAGGTTGTGCACGTCCCCCTTCATATCTTTTAAAAAGGGAATTTACCAGATCTACCATAAATTCTTCCCCAGGGAAAAACAGGATCCTCAGTCTTATCGGTTAAACCGCTGGTAATACGGATACCTACAGAAGCTCCGCAGGGAGGGCAGAACCCTGTATTGTAAGCGTAAAGAGAAGTTGCGACTGGGTTGGTAGAGTAATTCAAGCGCCGGAAAGAACTTTCCAGCAGGGGCAGCAGACTTTCCCTCACCCAGAAAAGAGCTGTGCAGATAGCCCATCTCTAATTTTAGAGAGATAGGTGCCGAGAACTGGTAGATGAGGCGATTAAGATAAAATCCGCTAGTTTGGCTCCTTTTGCCATCGGAAAGAAACATCAAAGAGTAACTCTGCGACATCGAAAAGCGATTCGGATCAAGCAAGCTTAAACTATTGAGGTGCTTGGTGCTCGGGTCCCGGCCATTCCCGACAGTAGAATTAAGCACGAGGTTCTCTGCCCCACAGGTGGAAAAAGCGATCACAACTACCAGAGTTCCCACAAAGCCAAGCATCCGCTGCCTCATCTCCACACACCTCCTATAAACAATAAGTTAGATTAAGTATGCCGTTCAGTAGATCCTTTATTAAAATAACCAAGTCTTTCCCAAAAGTCAACCTTTTTTTCGTCCCCCGGAACGGACTTTTCCCAGAACCTAAACTCCTTAGGACTAGTTTTTCTAATGGCTTGCCACCCAAAACTGTTCTGCCTGTCTATGCCACGGTGGGGCTTTTCCCTCTGATAATAAGACCGATCCGTTCATAAAGAGTCCCTAAGCCCAATTTCACCACAAAGGGCACAAAGAAAGGGTTGTTTTTAATAACCAGATGATTAGATGATTATATATTTTGGATTTCTCTATGTTCCTTGCGGTTTTTGGGGGGTTTAAGTCTCATTTTTACAAGATAATCAAGATTGTGCTTGACAAAATCATAGAACTGTAATAGATTTTAACTCATCTTCC
>CAZQSC010000057.1:0-14068 GCA_964595705.1 uncultured bacterium
TCGGTGGCAACAGTCGGGCGCTAGCTACAGAGGTGATGATTTCATCACCAGCAATTCAGAACCTAATCCGGGAGAATAACCTTCAACAGATTCACGCTGTTATGGAGACCGGCACAAAACTGGGGATGTGCACTATGAACCAGTCACTGGCTGAGCTGCTCAGTAAGGGGAAAATAGGTCTTCGGGTTGCCTTAAGCAACAGTGCCGATCCAGAAGAATTGAGGCGTTTAGCGATTAAAAAGGGTATGCTGTGACTTCTACTTCAAGGCAATAAATCGGATGCGCTGGAGTAATCTCGTAAGAGGAAGTGGAAGAGAAACAGGTTGAGGAGGTAAAGATTCTCCCTCTCACCCCCTCTTCCACTCGCAGTCACTTCTTTAAACACGATTAAAATATCTTCTTACCCAGAATTCAGCTGGCGATACAGAGAAGAGGTACTACCATGCCCCGGTTCACCTATGTGGCTAGGGATGGAGATGGCCGGAAGGTCAATGGTTCTTTTGAGGCAGAGTCCGCTTACTCCCTGGTTTCCCTTTTGCGAGAGCGGGGACTGACCGTAATCTCGGTGGGGAAACCGAAGAAGGTGAGCACCGTTGGTAAAGAAAGCCGGATAAGGATAACCGGAAGAAAGGTAAAAATTGCTGAGCTGGCCAATTTCTGTCGGCAACTGGCAACCCTGGTGGATGCGGGTATATCACTGAGCAAATCTCTGGGAATCGTAGCTGATCAGATAGAGAATGAGAGTTTCAAACAGACCATTAATACTGTAAAAGACGACCTCGAAGCGGGGCAAAGTTTTCCTGAGGCCCTGTCTCGGCACCCCAAGACATTTTCTGTGCTGTTTGTCTCTATGGCAGAGGCGGGGACTAAAGGAGGGGGGTTAGCGGTAATCCTTACCCAGTTAGCCTCTTACCTGGAGGCAAGGGCTGAACTAGCAAAAAAGATTAAGTCTGCAACTACCTACCCCTTATTCATAACCATATTCTTCTTCGTTGCCATTGTGGTAGTTATGTTCTTTCTAATTCCGAAATTTGAGAGTATATTTGCTAGTTTCGATGTCCCGCTTCCCCTGTTAACCCAAGCAATGATTGGAATAAGCAGGTTTCTAACCAGCCATATTATCTACGAGATTGTCGGGATACTTCTCATTGGGTTTATCTTTTACCGCTGGTCTCGTACTGTAAA
Organism: uncultured bacterium; assembly: GCA_964595705.1. Classification (GTDB taxonomy): domain Bacteria; phylum Latescibacterota; class MVCY01; order MVCY01; family MVCY01; genus MVCY01. The sequence goes on from CAZQSC010000057.1 coordinate 1,186, forward strand.
TGGGCGATATGTCATTGATGATTGGAAGCTTAGGGTGCCTCTCTTCGGTAAATTGTTGCGCAAAGAGGGCATCGCCAGATTCAGCCAGACATTAGCAACCCTGGTACGTAACGGAGTTTCCGTGATTGATGCCCTCCAGATAGTGGCCAAAACCGCGGGTAATGTGGTGATTGAGCAGGCTATAGAGGCAGTTCGAACCGGAGCTATGAACGGCTCCAGCATTAGCGAAGAGATGAGCAAACGGCCCATCTTCCCTCAGATACTGGTGGGTATGATAGCAGCAGGAGAGGAGTCAGGCACTCTTCCCCAGATGCTGAGTAAAGTCTCCGACTTCTACACCAGTGAGGTGAATGCCATTGTGGATGGATTGAGTTCGATTATTGAGCCCTTGCTCATTGTCTGTTTGGGGGGAGTGGTGGCCATAGTGGTGCTTTCGATATACCTGCCCATATTCAAGATGGCCACCGCAATACACTAAAAAGACAAGGTAAAAAAGGAAAAACAGAGGGAAAAATCCTAATGGAAGCCACAGAATAAGCGGGAGATACAGAAGAGCAGAAGGAGGTGAGAAACAGGTTTCTGTGCCTTCCGTGAACAGAAAGGAGGTGAAAAACTATGAAAGGGAAAACTATTCTAACTTCGGTTTGCCTGATGTTGGCTCTTTTCCTCCCGGTTTATACAGCTGAGGCCGAGGATGAAGCGGGCATTGGCCAGATCCTAAGTGCCTGGTCTGTCAACTGGGACGACGGGACTAAAGAAGTCTGGAATATTACCAAACTGGCTAATCTGTTCATCCTCACCGACGGACAGGGGCAGAGCTATACCGGGACGCTTGAGGATAGTGTGCTCACCGCCAGCTCAGCGGACGGAGAGATAACTGTTACCATAACCTTTATTGATTCTACCAGGGCAACAGTCCAGATGAACGAAATAACCGGAACGATGGTCTGCCTGCGGACTGAGGGCGGCATCAGGGTTACACCTATGATGCGGCGAGTTATAGCCGGCAGGACAGTACAGTTCAGAGCCTCCGGTGGCACTGGCCCCTATACCTGGTGGACTACCAACGAGGCGGTGGGCACAGTTGACCAGAATGGGTTGTTTACCGCGGTAGGTGGAGGCACTTGTGCGGTGATAGCGGCTACTGAGTCCGACACTGGCAGCTCCGGGCAGATTACTGTGTTGGGGGGCAAGACTTTTATTCCGTTCCGGCGCAGAGGCCGTGTCTTTGCTGCCGATGATACTCTGACCAGTGCCGTCTTCCCCGCCCATGCCAGTTCTCGCGCCCTGAGTATCTTGGTGAATAAAAAGAATACGATGGAGCTTCCGAAACAGGTCAGGCATGCTGCTCGAATAGCAGCTGTCTATGAATTCACCGCCTTCGACCCTGAGTCAGGAGAACAGATAGAAGCCAGCTTCTCCGACTCGGTAACCGTGACGCTTCACTACCGTCGGGAGGACATCCCAGAGGGGATCTCCGAAGACAGCCTCAGAATGGCCAGATGGGACTCGGTCATGGCTAAATGGGAGTCCTTGGGCGGCAAACTGGATAAAGCATTGCAGACAGTAACCGCAAAGACAGACCATTTCTCCCTCTATGCCGTTACCGGTCCCACAGAAGCGCTGCCGGTGCCGCAGACCTCTTGGGGCTGGATTAAGAGGCAATTCAGGTGAAAAGTGAGAAATGGGAAGTAGGATCGGAGAAAGTTTGCTGTTTTCTAATTTATCCTTCCCAATTTCTATTGCTTGTTTAACAAAAGGGGCATAAAATAAACGGGAGACACGAAAGAACAAAGAGGATGAGGAGTATCTTTCCGTGTCTCCCGTGGACAGAAAGGAGGTGAGAGGAGATGTTGAAGCTATTCAGAGATCAGAGAGGTTTCACCCTGGTCGAGCTGATGATCGTGGTGATTGTCGTCGGTATCTTAGCAGCAGTGGCTATCCCAATGTACAAAGGTTCGGTAAACCGCGCCAAAGCCTCGGAGGCAGTAGCAGCGCTTGGAGCTATCAGGAGCGCTGAGCGGGTTTACTTTGCCGAGCATGGGACATATTACGGAACTGCGGGAGACACGGTTACGCCGAATCCAACCGCTAATGTGCTTGATCTCACCCAGGCGGACCTAACCGGTCGCTACTTCAGCTGGGAGTGCTACACATTTACTGTTAATGCCACCAGCGATACATTTCAAGTTAAATGTGATGGGAGTAAAAGCACAGCGCCTAAGGCATCTGAGGTCTCCACCATCGTAAGATATATTGATGATGAGGGTAACATTACTAAGTAAACAGATAGCCTTCCCGACCAGGATGGGAACATCACTAAATTTACCTCGTAAGCCGCTTATGGGCTTGGGCTAAGGGAAAGGGGCTTCCCCCTCCCTGATGTTCCCGGGTTGTGAAAATTGGCAGGGGCGATCGATGAATCGCCCCTGCCAGAGCCCAACACAAACGCTCCAGCACGCGGGTTTGTCTCCTGTACCGACGGGGAATAAGCCCAGACGCTACCGGCGCTACTGGATCAGGCGCGTAGGCGCATACTCGTAGGGGCAGACCCTTGGGGGCGAAGCCTATCTGCCCGCCCCAATTCGGGTTAATAGCAACAGAGATTAAACAAACCAACCATTCCTCAGGTATATTCCTATGTTCACTCATCTCAAATCAGAACAGGGCATAACCTTGGTCGAGATACTGATCACTGCGGTTATCCTGCTGATTGTCACACTGGGTAGTGTAGGGGTATATACCTTTGGCACAGGTCGGATCAGCAGGGAGTTCCACAGGAGAGTAGCACTTGAATTAGCTCAACAGGGGATGGAAGAACTGTTTGGCTCCAGCTTTGATGATGTGCACACCCGGGTTGATACTCTGGCTGTCGATAATTTCGATTATATTCGTCTTATAACTGCCACAGCAGTGGACGACTCCGCTGACGGTCTGGGTGCATCTGATATTGACGCCGATACAACAGATTATAAACGGGTTGAAGTGGCAGTGAAATGGTTTGAAACAGGTGATACCAACAGTGTTCAACTGATGAGTTTTGTTGTACCTTAGATGTGAGCCAGAGGGCAGAAGAGATAAGGGGCTGAAAATGAAGGTGTTCAGTGACAATCAAAACGGATTTACCCTGATAGAGCTGATAATAGCCGTTTCGTTAAGCTCAATTCTCTTTCTTATGGTTGCTACGATGCTGGTGGCAGATCATAGGTTTTTCAATTCAACTAGCAAGAAACTGACCTTGGCCTCGGATGCTTCTGCGGCTATGAGCAGGATGCGCTCGGAGATAATGTTGGGACGTACTGCCTCTGGAAGTTCGAACCAGGTGTCAGTGGAAGGCGATAGCCTCATCCGTATTGGCAATAAATATTTCACCTCAGATAGTGAGGGAAATCTCATATTCAACGACGGCACGGGAGACAAAGTTGTTTTTAAGGAAATAGTTTCTTCTTTGTTGTTTGCTTTTCCCGCTGTTGGGGTAAGCGGCGACACTCTCTGTAACGCGGTGAGCATTGAGTTGACAGTTGCGGACGGAAACCTACGAAGGCGCCTCATATCTACAGTCTGGTTGCGGAACTGATGCAATCCTGATAAAAATGAGACGGTTCAAAAAAATAGTGGAACTTTCTAAGTGTGAGAGCGGATTTGTCCTGCCGTTGGCTGCGATACTGTCACTGATATTGGCTGTGAGTGGAGCAACCTATTTATCACTGGGTACCTATGAAGTGAAAAGCGTCCGAAATAAGGTTCGGAAGTCGCAGGCTTTTTATGTAGCTGAGTCGGGGATAAAATACGGAATCCTCAGACTGCAGATGCTCCTTAATAGCAATCCAGATTCTGTTAGCCAGGCCGACCTGGATGGTATTACTCCCCCCAACATTGATGGTTATATCTTTGACGAGTTCAAGATTGAGAAGCAAGGTGGTGATACTGTCAAAGTAGTTCAGGGTCTGACAGCCACTGCCCAGGCATATAAGATCACCTCTCAAGCCCGAAGTGTTGACTCCGTTTCAGTTGGCTCACATACAACTCAGGCAAGGATAGTCCAGATAGTCGAAGAACAGATCTTTCATAGTTTTCAGTTTGGGGTCTTTTACAATCAAGATTTAGAGATACAACCTGGTCCACCTATGACCTTCACAGGCCGGATCCATTCCAATAAGGATATCTATTTGGAGTGTGGTGCCACCCTCTCCATAGATGCTCGTTTAACCAGTGCAAAGGGGATCTACAAGGGCTCAAAGTCAGGTGACTCGAGTAGTGGAGGTGGAACTGTTAGAATCAAAGATACCAGCGGGGTCTATCAGGTGATGAACTTTGACAGTAAAGATCCAGATTGGGCAGCTAAAGCCGATAGCGTCTGGGGTGGAAAGGTCCAAAGCCAAACCCATGGGATTAAGGAACTGACATTGCCAATACCAACTCCAGAGAACCCCCATCAGATAATCGAACGAGTCAATCCCTCCGATCCTCTGGCACTGAAGGAAAGGAAGCTCCACTACCAGGCGGACCTCAGTATTATCGACGGCGTCGCCTATGATAATAGCGGGAATGTAGTGGATCTCACCTACATCAGTGGGGGAGATACACTGAATCCGATTGATTTAACCAAGTCTCTGTTTGACCACAGAGAAGGGGCCTGGATCAATCTCATAGAGGTTGATATCGCTAAGCTGATCGCCAGCGGAAATTACCCGGCAAACGGGATACTTTATATCTCTCAATCAGGTTCAAACAGGGCAGTTCGCCTGGTTAACGGTTCCCAACTGGCGGCCGGAGGATTAACTGTGGCCACCGACAACCCGCTTTATATTCAGGGGGACTATAATACGGTAAATAAACAGCCGGCCAGTGTTCTGTGTGATGCCCTCGATATCCTCTCTAATAGTTGGAATGAACAAAACGATAATAACGCAGGCTGGGCTCTGAGGAAGGCCTCTGCCACTGAGGTTAATGCTTCCATTATGACCGGATTTGTGAGAGATACGTCAGAAGAGCACGGGTACTGCGGTGGGCTGGAAAATCTGCCCCGCTTTCTGGAAAACTGGACCGGAATAGATTTCACTTATAGTGGCTCAATAACATCTCTGTGGTACAGCCAACAGGCAACCGGTGATTGGAAGTATGGCCCGCCTTACTATACGGCACCTAACCGCATCTGGAGCTATGATCAGGATCTTCTTGATCCTGTCAATTTACCCCCGGGAACCCCTGAGCTCCGTGTTTTGAGAAGAACTGAGTGGTGTCAGGAATTTTAAGAAAGAGTTACATTAAGAACTAGCCCTGGGAGACTTAATGAGCCTATTCTACTCATCTCTTTTCTTTGTATTTGGTGCTGCGGTGGGAAGTTTCCTCAATGTGTGTATAAGTCGCATACCAAAGGGGGAATCTATACTCTCACCAGGGTCGCACTGTCCAAGATGCGGCTACAGGATAAAGCCCCACGACAATATACCTATCCTGAGCTATATCCTGCTCGGAGGCAGATGCCGAAACTGTGGAAAGACGATAGAATTCAGATATTGGGCAGTGGAAGTACTCACTGCTTTCCTGTTTCTCATCCTTTATTGGAGATTTGGCCTGTCTTATATATTACCATCTGTCCTTCTATTTACGGCGATTATGATCGCAGTTGGTTTTATAGACTTGGGAAATAAAATAATCCCTAACGTGATAACCATTCCCGGCATAGCTGTCGGGCTGATCTTCTCAGGGTTGCGAGGGTGGTCGAGTCTTCAGGAGGCAATCCTGGGAATCTTTCTGGGTGGAGGTGGACTTCTGGTGGTGGGTGCTTTAGGAAGCATAATATTTGACCGGGAGAGTATGGGGGCCGGTGACATAAAACTGGCGGCTATGATCGGTGCCTTTTGGGGTTGGAAGATAGTTCTGGTAACGCTTCTGCTCTCTTTTCTCACGGGGGGAATTGGGGGGATTGTGGTGTTGTTTGTCCAGAAATCTTTTAAGGTGGACAGCGTCGTACCCTTTGGCCCTTTTTTAGCAGCTTCGGCCATTTTTGCCCTTGTTTACGGAAAGGATATCATTGACCTCTATTTGATCTATCTTAGAGGCTGAAAAGATGAGAAGATTTGCAGATCAGAAAACCAGGAAACCAGAAGACCATCGGGCAGAGGAGCAGAGGAGCAGAGGAGACCTGCCTTCCTCTTTTCCTCTCTGTCGCCCTGTCCCCTTCCAGGGGAAGGGGAGGTGGGCTCTCCTCCTCCGCTCGTCAGCTGGCTACGTGCTTCCTATTGTTCTGGTAATTACCTTGGCGCTGGCCATCAGCGGGACTGCCTTCCTGACTATGCACACAGGCGAGATCAGGAAGGTGAGGGACAGGGTTAATGAGGGAAAAGCCTTCTATTTTGCTGAGGCAGGGATAAGGAAGGCCATCTGGAGGATGAATCGGCGGAGCCTGGAGGAGTGGGGACAATGGGCGACTTTCTCCGAACCTAATATTAGCGTTACTTATGTGGATTCAACTAAAACTCTCACTTCAGTTGGAAATACAGAGGGCAAAGCAGATACCATTAGAGTAAGAGTGGTCATTGACACGCCGGCAGACCATGTGGTCTCCTACACTGGCAGTTTTACAGAAGATGGTACTTCAGGAGAGCTGATCGGCCCGGAGGATAATATGCCCGCCCAATTTCAGGCCTTACCGGCAGTTGATTTAAATTATTACCGGAGCATAGCCAATTATATCTATGGCCGGGAGGACAGCACAGTGACGCAAGTCTTCGATTCTTCATTGCCGGATGGTATCCATTTTATTTACGGTGATGTGCAGGTGAAAAGCGGCACGACCCTGAATGGGACCATCGTCGCTACTGGTAGTATCCGTTTCTACGGGGGATCTACTATAAGTGCCCAGCAGGTCCCCGCTGACTCGCCCTATTATCCGGCTTATTACCCCGCCATAATCAGCTACGGCAGCAGTCTCAGCGATATAACGGGTGGAAGCCAGGGGTTGACTATAAATGGCATGGTTTACTCCAGCGGGCAGTGTGATTTTAACCCGTGCGATGTTAACGGCCCCATTGTTGCCGTTGATGTTGAACTGGCGGGTTCCTACACAGTAACTTATGATAAAAAATATACCTACCGACCACCCGGGTTCAGTTGGCCCCCGGGCTCGTTTGTGGCTAAAGTAGGCTTGTGGTCGGACTAAGAGGCTATCTGAAAACTGCGCTAATTCGCTAATATGATGGGAGGATTTCTGCGTCATTCGTAGCGTAGGTCTTCAGACCTTCATAAATGGCTTCGATTGCCGACTACTGACCTCCAGTTACCAGGGTTGAGGTAATATGTTTGAATCAAGATATAACTCATTGGTGGGGTTAGATATAGGCTCCAGTTCTGTTAAGATAGTACAATTAAGCAGCGTGGCCAAGATCCCTCGGCTGGAGCGGGTTGCTGTTGTTCCCCTTGATCCCGATGTCGATTCTGCCACCGCCACAATTAAGGCGATTAAAGAGGCTGTTCGACAGGCAGAGTTAACTACAGATAAGGTAGCCTCCTCGGTAGCCGGTCCGTTAGTGGCCGTGCGACATCTTCAGTTCCCCAAGCTCTCACAAGATGAACTTAAAGGAGCTATCTATTGGGAGGGAAGCCAGGTGATTCCCTTCAATATTGAAGATGTGTATATAGACTTTCAGGTTGTCACCAGCAGTAAGAATGCAACAACGGACAACATGGAGGTCCTTTTCGTAGCTGCTTCAAAGCAACTGATAGATGATCGGTTCAAGTTGATCCAAAAAAGCGGACTTGAACCAAGGGTGATAGATATAGACGCCCTGGCTATGTTAAATTGTTTTCAAATTGGAAGAGATAGCCAGAGCGACTCAATCCATACAGATATACAAACCACAGCCCTGCTTAATATCGGAGCCCGGTTTACCAATTTAGTGGTTATAAATGGCAACTCAATACCTTTTACCCGAGATATTATGATCGCCGGCAACAACTTTACTACAGCCATCCAGAAGGCTGCAGGAGTCTCCTTTAAAGAGGCCGATCATCTGAAAAAACAGAGTAATAACATTAGCCTGGCTGAAAACACTGCCATTATGGAATCCGTCTTCAGTAAACTGGTCGATGAAATAAGACTTTCATTTGACTATTTCCAGAGCAAAGAGGGTGGCAATAAGGTGGACCAAATACTGTTGGGGGGAGGCGCTTCCCGAACTCTGGGCCTGAGAGAGTTTATCTCCACAGAGTTGAATTTGCCTGTGAACCAGTGGAATCCCCTAAAAAATATAGAGATTGGTCATCAGAAATTTGATGACCAGAAGCTGATGGAACTTACCCCTCTTTTGACTGTAGCCACTGGACTGGCTTTAAGAAAGGACCCACAGTAGATGTTCGAGATAAATCTGATAAAAGACAGGATAATCCCGGCCAAGCAGAAGAATATAATATTGGGGCTGCTTTCTTTATACATCCTTATCTGGGTTCTTTCCGTAGCGGCTGTCGTCTTTCTGCACATAGCTAATGTCAGAATGATCGAGATTTATAAGGGAGAATTGGCTAAATTAGAAAGGGAGATAAGCGCTACTTATCCAGGCCTGCCGACAGCTGAAGAATTGAAAATAATGTGGGATAAGTTGCTTCCGGAGTTAACCAGCATTAATCGTCTGCTTAGAGGGCGGATCTTATGGGCGCCGAAGTTGAATCAGATAAGCAGGTGTCTGCCAGAAGGGGTCTGGATCGATGAGATTCGCTCGGAGCAGAAAGTTTCAGGCAAAATAATTCCCCGAGAAAGGGGAAAGAACAAGAGAGTTTCGATAAAATCTCCGCAGCAGGCTCTGGTTATTGAAGGCCGAGTATTATCTGCCTCTGACAAAGAGGGGATCAAATCCGTAGAGGATTTCGTGTCCAACCTCAAGAAAAATGTTCTGTTTATGGAGGATATTGAAGGCGTGGAACTGGTATCCACAAAGCAGACAGCCACTGGGGCCAAGTCAATAATAGCCTTTAAGCTCCTGTGTCGTTTTAACAAAAGGAAGGGCTTTTAATGTACAGAGGAAAATTGGGGGTAAAACATTGGATATCTCTGGGGGTCGTAGTCTACCTAATCGGTGCAAACCTCCTGTATTTCTTTCTATTAAAACCGATCTCCAATAGAGTTGAGGCTATAAAAACCCGGAAGAGCACAGCAGAGGATTATTATCTACTGAACGTTGCTCGTCAGACCGTGAAGGAATTCCGACATCGTTTAGTAGAGCCAGATGAGTTTAACTCGATCCGGAGCGGAGTGATCGATATAGCTCGAAGATGCAACATCAGATCATTGTCCATTTCCCCCGCCTCTTCCGAGGAAAAGATGGGATGGGGGTTAGTCAAAATCCCCATTAAGGTGCAATTCCAGGGCACCTATCACGATATCGGGAGCTTTATCAATCGGATCGAGAGCTCGGAGAAGCTCTTCATTGTTGACGATCTGTATATCTCCAATGAAACCGATAAAAAATATAAACACAAGGCTGGGTTCATTTTGTATGTTATTAGATCTGTCAAATAGCGATATAAGGTGAAAGAAAATGGTTGCTAATCGAAAAAACCTTCTCATAGTGATCTTCGGCATATTGACCTTAGCTGCTGTGTGGATAGCAGTCTTGAAACCCTCAGTAAATTTCAAAAAGGTTTTTTCTTTTGGAGGAGGGGAGAATGTAGAGAGAATTACCCCTAGTATCTTTGATAAACAGGAGGATTATTTAGCGCTGATCGCCTCTGCCCGTCAGACGAAGAAATCCTTTGTTTATGAGGCCTCTGGACACAGAGACCCTATGGTACCTTTGGTTGCGGCCCGTAGAGTGAGACCCAGAGGGTACACTGGCGGCAAGCGTCCTCCTAAGCTGTTTTTAGAAGGCATTATCTGGAGTCAAAACGAGCCTGTTGCGGTGATTAACGGGACAATCCTTAAAGAGCACGATTTCATCAGAGGGGCAAAGGTGCTACAAATAGACCGTGATAGTGTCACTCTCCTTTACCGATCCCAAAGGATTGTGCTCAGACTGGAATGAAAACCTCTGTGCTTGACTAAGTGTAGGAGTAACAAAATGAAGCGAGGGAATAAATATCTGAGAAGCTGGATCTTGCTGTGGACCGCACTTATGACAGTTGCCGTTGTAGTTCTATCGGTAAGTTGTCGGATTGCCGTTGCGGAGTTGCTACCAGTCAGGGTTGAAAACATCGAGGTGGAGAGAGCAGACGACCAGGTGAGGGTTGTTATCACCAACAGTGGGGAGGTGAAATATGAGGTGCTGGAGCTGAATACCCCTCCTCGGCTGGCTATTGATCTGTATGACGCTGTCTATGCCTCGGCTAAAAAAACGATAGCGGTGGAAAGTGAGATCGTACAGCGGGTCAGAAGCGGACAATACTCTGTTGATCCAGAAGCTATAGTGAGAGTGGTTATCGACCTTAAGGAGCATTCGCCCCACACTGTCAGTCAGCTAAAGAATCAGATTGTTGCAACCGTCTTTTCGCCCAAGAATGTAGCAACAAACTCAGGTTCTGACTCCGGGTCTGCCACAGACCCCTCCGCAGGGGCGAGATTAATCTCGTTAAATCTCCAGGGTGTCACCCTAGAGAACGCTCTCAAAATCCTGACGCAAAAGACAGGTTTGAACTTTCTGATGAGTTCGGATCTGTCGGATGTGAGGATAAATGTTTATCTCCGTGATGTCCCGGTCGAGGGGGCACTTTTGACCATCTTGAAAGCAAACAGTCTGTGGTACGAAAGACAGAAAGGCACCAATATTTATGTAATCAAGAGGATAAAAGGCCCCCCTCCGGTTGAGACGGTTACAGAGGTGATCAGATGCGATTATACGTCTGTGGCCGATGTGGGGAATGTAATCAAAGAGAACCTCACCAGCGCTGGCAGCTTCACTGTTGACAAAAGAACCAACAGTGTTATCGTCAGCGATACGCCCTCAAATGTGGCGAGATTAAAGAAGATCCTGTCGGAACTGGATCAGCCAAGCAAACAGGTTCTGATCGAGATAAAGATAGTGGAGATAAATCTGACCGCTGCCAGCGAGTTGGGAATAAGCTGGGATTGGACAGGCAAGGCGGGTGAGGGCTCCTCGATCGGGGCTGCTACCCTGAAAAGTTCTTTTAACCGTTTGGCCGAAGGACTATTAAACTTCTCTATAGGAAAATACGCCTCGAATGTGGGCATCCGCGATCTGAGCTCAGCGATAACTGCCTTAGAGAAGCGAGGCTGGGCAGATCTATTGGCCGCCCCCAAGATCCTTACCCTCGATGGTAAACCAGCCAGCATAAAGATCACCGAGCACATGGCTATGGCCCGCAAAGTCACCTATCAAGCAACTGCCGCCGGTCAGATGCCTGTGGAAGAACCTGTATTTGGAGATGTGGGAGTAATACTGACTGTTACCCCTCATGTGCTCAATGAAAAATTCACCATCCTTGATGTGAAGCCGACCGTGAGTTCTGCTCGAAAGTCGACGTATTTTCCTAACCAGGCAGTGGATACGCAGGAACGAACAGCAGAGACTTCAGTTATGGTCGAGGATGGCCAGACGATAGTAATTGGGGGGCTGTTCAGAAAGGAGAAGAAGAAGAGCATTGCTAAGGTCCCTCTGCTGGGACATATCCCCATCCTGGGTTATCTATTCCGGAAAACTATTACCGATATGGTAAAAACAGAGGTGACGGTCTTCCTAACCCCGCATATTATTTCAGTGGAAAAACATTGACAGACAATGACAGCGAGTGAGTTTACAGTGTCATAGGCTAAGAACCTATTTTTTGCCAGTAGTTAACAAATTTAGTCAGAAGGGCTGACCCCGCTTGCTGTCATAAGCGGTTTTTCTTTCAGGGAGCGTCAGTCTTCTCTGAAAACAGCAGTTGCGGTGCAGGTGCCCTATGCCAGAACTTGTTTGGACAGAGTTCTGGCTTTTTTATTGAACGTGCCCCAATATTTTTTTGGAAATTTCAAAAAAAGCTTGACAAACCTTTCTTCATTTGTTATTATAATCATAATTCCGATAGTTTTACTAGAAATTGGAGGTGGATGCTATGCGACTCTCCACTAAGGGCCGGTACGCAGTCAGGATGATGTTAGACTTGGCTCTTAATCATGAGACAGGCCATATCTTGATGAAGGATATTGCCAAAAGGCAAGAGATCTCGGAGAGATACTTGGAGCAGTTGGTTCTTCCTCTCAAGGCAGCGGGACTGGTGAAGACCCTCAGGGGTGCACACGGGGGATACAGTTTAGCTAAATCTCCTTCGCAGATAAGGCTCAGCGAAATAATCCAGGTACTCGAGGGTTCGATTGCCCCAGTGGAATGCGTTGATGATCTCAATATGTGCAATCGTGCTCCTCACTGTGCTTCCCGGGACATGTGGAAAGAAATAAAAGAGGCAATGGAGAATATCTTGGAATCCATAACCCTGCAAGATTTGGTCGAGCGACAAAAGAGCAAGCAGCAATCCCAGAAGACAATGTATTACATCTAAGGGAGGCAGGTAAATGCGTGATAGAGTTGAAGGAGTACTGAAGGAGATAAGGCCAGCTCTTGAAGCCCACGGCGGTGATGTGGAGCTGGTTGAAGTGAGTGATGACGGTGTGGTAAAGGTGAGACTCACCGGTGCCTGTATGGGGTGTCCTATGGGACAGATGACCCTGAAGATGGGAATTGAACGAATTCTCAAAGAACAGATTCCAGAGGTTCAGCAAGTAGAAGCTGTTTAAGATTGGTCGGAAGAAACTGATGTGAGGTTTGAAAGTCCAGGGCAATATAGTGACTATACTGAGACCTTTGGGCCTTTGTGTTTCTCTGGCGCTTTAAAATCAACCATGATCCGTTCGTAAAAAGTCGCATTTCCCCTCCCCTGTGGGGAGGGGACAAAG
>CAZQSC010000058.1:0-13994 GCA_964595705.1 uncultured bacterium
CAGAGGCAGAAAGAATTGGGGTGTGCTTCGGAACCTCCATTGGGGGAGGAGGAAGGGTGGCTGAAGAGACACATAGGGACTTTCTGTTACATGGAGTAGAGGGTGTAAAACCATGGGCCTGTTTAGAATATTCCGCCCACGCTCCTACAAGCCATATTTCTATTGAGCTCGGCATCAAAGGAGTAACAGGGACTATGGCGTCTGCCTGCACTACCGGTTTAGATGTGATAAATTGGGGGTGCCTTCAGATCGATTCTAATGCAGCTGAGACAATTATAGCGGGAAGTACTGAAGCCCCGCTCTCTCCTCTTAATTTTTCAACCCTGTGTGCTATTGAGGTATTATCCAAACAAAACGATAATCCTCCAAAGGCATGTAGACCCTACGACTTTTTACGCGACGGGTTAGTTCTTAGTGAAGGAGCAGCGGCTGTGGTCTTAGAGGATTTGGACCACGCGTTGGATAGAGGGGGCAAAATTTACGCTGAGGTGTTGAGCTTTGCGAATGTCGGTGAGAGTGGTGATATGAGAAAATGCGACATCGGTGGAATGTCTCTTGCTAGAGCAATAAAGATTGCTGTAATTAACGCCAAGGTGAATAAATCTAGACCGGATTATATCAATGCCCACGGCAACTCGATGCCTGATTATGACCTAACCGAAACCAATGCGTTTAAGAGAGCCTTTGGTGAGGAGGCCTATAACATTCCCATAAGCTCCATCAAGTCTATGACAGGCCAAGGTTTTGCGGCAAGCGGAACTTGGCAGGTTGTCTCATCCTGTCTCGCAATACAAAATTCCATTATCCCTCCTACTATAAATTACGAATTCCCTGATCCACAGTGCGACTTGGATTATGTCCCTAACAGGGCGAGGTTAGCCCGGATTAAAAATGTCCTTATGAATGCTCACAGTATGGGCGGGATGCATTCGGTGCTGATTCTCGGTAAATTAGAGTTATAACAGAGTAGTCTATGAGTCCAAAGCTTTTGACACTTTTAACCGTAACCGCTCTTAATCTATCCCTAGGACTTTTTGTCTATTTAAAACGCAAAGGACAATTAGTAAATCGTTTTTTTGCGATTTTTACGTTTTGTATGGCAACATGGTCGTTGGGCAATTATATGGTGCAAGTCTATGCAGGGACAGGAGATGGCCTCTTATGGGGCAAAATAACATTTGGTGCTGCCAGTCTCATTCCCCTAAGTTTCTTTATCTTTCTACAGATTTTTCCTGAGAAAAGAGTTCTTTTTTTGCGGAAAGACTTGGTAATCTTTAGTCTTCTCGGTTTCTCTTTTATGCTACTATCTTTATTTTCACCATTGATGGTCACAAATGTAGGTACCGACCCTAAGGGAATTGTTAAACCTCAATATGGTCCTGTCTACCCCTTCTTTGGCCTCTATTTTCTTTCCTGCCTCGGGTATGCCTTTTTTACCCTGGCCAGAAAACGGAAAAAGCTGCGTTCCACTGCCAGGCTTCAGGTGCGCTATCTATTCTGGGGAACTCTCTTAGCTGCCACCGGCGGTACCATCACCAACCTGATCTTCCCCCTGGTGTTTCGTACTTCCCGCTTCAGCGCATATGGCCCTTCCTTCAGCATCATTATGGTTGCCTTCATCGCCCACGCCATCGTGCGCTATCAGTTGATGGACATCAAGTGGGTAATAAAGAAGGGGGTAGTCTACGCTGTATCAACCATAGTGGCTGCTGTAGCCATTCTTTCCCTGCTGCGTCTGGCAGAGCGCACCCTTAACTATCATATACCTTACTCTTCCCTTACCTTTGTGGGATTGTTAACCTTATGTTTGGCCATTGCCCTTCAACCCCTGAGACATCTTGTCCAAAGCTTAGCAGATCGTTATTTCTATCGAGAACCCTACAATTACCACCACACACTCCAGCAGGCCAGCCGAATCATCACCTCCACTATCGACTTGAAGCCACTGCTCCAATCCATAATCTCTGTAATAGTGAATACCATGAAGGCCGAGTGGGGCTGTCTTTTCCTTCGTGATGAGGGGAACGGGGATTTCCAACCCGAGGCATTCGAGGCATTGATGGAGAAATGCTTGCCCCCACCGGCTCTTTCAAACAACTGCGCTACTGTAAAGGCCCTGAGACAGGGAAGAAATCTACTGGTGCGGGAGGAGATAGAGAGGTTCTCCCAGAGAGAAGAAGATAAGAGAGTTGGAGATGAGTTGGGAAAACTTGACTGCGATTTAGCCCTCCCGTTGTCTGTTAAGGAGCAGCTGGTGGGGTTGCTACTAATAGGGCCAAAGCTTTCGGGAGACCCTTACTTTCAGCAAGATCTGGAACTTTTATCTATTGTGAGCAACCAGGCTGCTATGGCCATAAATAACGCCCAACTCTACCGGGAGGTTGTCCAAATCAAAGAGTACAACGAGAATATCCTCCGGGATATGCAAGGTGGAGTGATAGCTGTGGATGCGAAGCAACGCATAACCGTCTTTAACCGAGCTGCAGAAAGTATAACCGGACTCCGAGGAGAGGATGTAGTGGGCAAGAAGGTGGATGTTCTTGGTCCCGATCTGGCCGAACCTCTGACCCTTGCTCTAAACCTGGACAGGCTTTATTTCCATTGCGAAAAGACCCTTTCTAATACAAAAAATGATGTCCTGCCGGTAGTGTTCAGTACATCCCTGCTGCGAGATGCTCAGGGGCGGGATTCTGGAGCTATTATGGTTTTCAGCGACCTTTCCCAGATAAAGAAACTTGAACAGGAGAGAAACAGAGCCGAGAGGCTGGCCTCAGTGGGAAGATTAGCTGCAGATTTAGCCCACGAGGTAAAGACTCCCCTGGTGGCTATCAAGACCTTTGCCGAACTGCTTCCCGAAAAGTTCACCGATCCCGAATTCCAGAAAAACTTCCTCAAGGTGGCTACTAAAGAGATAGATAGAATAGATTCGTTAGTTTCCCAACTATGCAATCTGGCTCGTCATCCCCCTCTTCAATGTGAATCCCTGGATTTACATTCGCTCTTAGAAGAAGTCCTCACTCTGCTTTCCGGACAGATAGATGGACAGGGGATTCAGCTTGTGAAAGCCTACGCAGAGTATTTACCCTCCCTGCAAGGGGATAGAGATCAACTTAAGCAGCTGTTCTTGAATTTATTTGAGAACAGCTTAGAGGCTATGCCCCAGGGGGGGCGGCTGACAATAAGTACTCTCTCTGAAAGTGAGGGGCTGGAGAATGGGAAATATCTGGAGGTGAAAATCTCCGACACCGGATCCGGTATTTCCGATAAGAACCTGCGAAGGATATTCGATCCCTTTTTCACCACTAAAGAAAAGGGTACTGGGTTAGGTCTGTCTATCTGCCACCGGATTGTTAGCGACCACAAGGGTTTCATTGAACTGGAGAACAACAAAGATGGCCCCGGAGTAACCACTACCGTTCGTTTGCCTCTCTTACCAGATTTGTTGGAGGAGGACCTAGATGCGATCGATTCTAATTCTCAGCAATCAACCTGAAAAATCGGCCAGGCTGAAGAGAATCCTTCCCACCGACTACTCTATTTTCACTGCTTCTGTACAAGAAGGTCCGGAGTTCCTTCGTACATCCCCTATAGATGTAGTAATAGCCGATGTTTTAAACAGAAAAGACCTGTTAGTCCTACAGGAGATCAGAGAGCTTCAGGCCCAGTGCGTTATCCTCTGTCTGGTTCCGGAGAAGGAAGTGGTTTGGGAAGAAGACCCCTGGGAGATTTCCGATTTTGTCCTGAGGGAACCCTCGTCTGGCAGAGAGATAAGAGCAATATTGGACAGAGCGTTGGAAAAGCAGAATATGTTAGAACAGCTCAACATCTTGCAAAACCGCTACTGCTCTGCCCCTATAGCTGGACCCTTAACCAGTTCTTCCAGACCTGCCTGGGAACAACTCATAAAAGGAGTAGCTAAGGCCTTAAGTGCCAGCTTCGATCTGGACAGACTGCTGGATTTGTTCTTGGACACAGTGGTGGAGATGCTACATTCCAGTAAGATTTCGATTTTGACCCTTGATGCCCAATACAAAGAGTATCGGATCAGAACCTACAGGGGGGTTTCACCTGAGTTGGTCTCACGGGTGAGGCTGAAAGCCGACGAGGGATTGCCGCTGTGGTTGGCTCAAGAAGGCAGGATAATTCGTAAACAGGAGGCAGAAAGAAAGGCCTCGGATCCCCTATTCTTGCAAATAGACAAGGACCTAAGAGCACTTCAGGCAATAGCCGGCATCCCCCTTATTGCCCGGGGCAGTTTGATCGGTATCTTAGCCCTGGGTTACACCATTACTGGTCTGTCTTATACAGATGAAGAATTGGAAACGCTGTTCACCTTAGCCAGCCATATAGCTATGGCGGCCCAGGATATCCAGCTTTACCATCAGACTCAGTACCAGAAGTCCTACATCGAAGAGATTCTGGCCCGTATGAGCAGCGGGGTGATTAATATAGATGAAAACGAAAGGGTTATTATTTTCAACCAACGAGCAGAAGAGATATTGCAGAAAAAGACTTCGGAAGTCTTAAACCAGGACCTCAGGTGCTTACCCTCTCCTCTGGGGGACATGCTTTTTGAAACTCTGCGCACAGGCAAAGCCTATCACAAGGTTGAGGTGGAACTTATGCCCCAAAGACAGCCTCTGCAGGTTAGCACCTACCAGCTCCGCGGTCCGGGCAATGCGCTGGGAAGTGTGATGGTCTTCGATGACTTGTCCACCCAAAAACAGCTTGAGCAGGAAAAACTGCGCTCAGAGAGACTTGGTGTGCTTAATCAGATAGTGGGATGGGTAGCCCATGAGATTAAAAATCCTTTAGTATCTATCCGGACATTCACCGAACTTTTACCCGAAAGGTACGACGATTCCGAGTTTCGAGGCCACTACTGTTCTGTGGTAGCTCAAGAGGTCAGGAACTTAAATGAGTTAGTAGAAAAACTGTTGATCTTAGTAGAAGGGGAGAAATACCAGTATGAATCAGTCCAGGTTACTGACTTATTGGCCGAATGTATTTCTGATCTCAAAGAGAAGGAATCATATAGAACAACGAACATCGCTTTTGACTGTCAAGATGGAATTCCAACGATCACCTGCGACAAGAAACAGCTTAAGAGAGCATTCTCTTATACGCTTGAATATTTAGTTAAATCCACCCCTCCAGAGGGCAAAGTATCCGTTTTTGTCTCTTCACGAAGGGGAGAGGGAAAAACCCCTCAGGTGGATATAAGGATGTCTACCACCGGGCTTGAACTTCCTCCAGAGAAGCTGATGTATATGTTCGATCCCTTCCACAGGAATTCTGTGTCTGACTTAGGATTATGTGCTACCCGTAGAATAGTAGAAGAGCACGGGGGAGAGGTCACAGCCGAAAAGAACAAAAGACATAAAGGGACTAATTTTCTGATTCATTTACCAATAAAAAATGGAACTTCAGTTGTAGATTAAACAGGGCTTCAGAAAACTACTTTTAAATGAGAGAGAAAGTTCCCTCTCCCCGAGGGGGAGAGGGACAGGGTGAGAGGGAAAACCAACCTGTCGGGAGAGTGAAGCGAAAGGAAGTGAATGTTACCCCCTCACCTCAATCCTCTCCCCACGGGGGAGGGGAAGTGATAAGCGAAAAAATTGCTGTGTTTTTAATTAAAATGTAGTTAAAGTAGATCAGGACTTTCTCTACAAGCTTATAACTTCGTGTATTAGTGTAACCTGCAGAGAAACAGAGGGATAAGGCTATGACTGATAGAGCTAAGATATTGGTGGTGGACGATGAGCTGGGCCCCAGGGAGTCTCTCCGGATGATCCTTAAGGACCGTTATGATGTTACCACAGTGGACAGCGGCATTGCTGCTGTGGAGTATGCAAAACTGAATCCTGTGGATATAGTGCTCTTAGACATCAGGATGCCAGGATTAGACGGAATAGAGACTCTCAAAAAGATCAAACAGATACGTCCTGAGGTGGAGGTGGTGCTGATCACTGCCTATGCCTCGGTTGATACTGCCCAGGAGGCAGTCAGATATGACGCTGTGGATTATTTGATAAAACCTTTCAGCCGGGCAGATGTGAATACAGTGGTAGAAAAAGGACTGGCCCGACGAAGGGAGCGTTTAAACTCTACTTATGAACTGGAAACTTTGCAAGAACAGATGCATGCTTTGACTCTTGTTTCTTCTCAGGTTGGTTCCCAGCGCGAACTTGTTTCTGTCCTTTCTACTATCGGGAAGGAAGCTGCCAGGGTGCTGGGGGCTGATGCCTATGCTATTTGTTCTTTAAATGGAGAAGAACGGTCACCAACCAGGTTGCTGTGTGGAAAACTTCCTGAAAAACTTGTGGAGGAGGCGACGAAGGCTGCCCGAAGGGTTATTGCTGGGGAAACAGTCTCGTCGTCAGAGCCGCTTATAATATCCTTCCCTGATGCCGACAGTTCTGATGCGACTATAAGAGAACTTATGGTTCAACAGGGTTACAAATTAATGTTGCTTCTCCCCTTGTTTTACAGACAGAAGTTGCTGGGGGCTTTAGTCTTCTGTTATGGGGAAGATAAATCCCCATCGCAGAGAGAAAGAGAACTAGCTCAGGCCTTCGCCTACCAGGCTGCTGTAGTCCTACAGACAAATCAATTGTATGAAGAACTGAGAAATAAAGCCACTGAACTGACGCAGAAAGTTGCTCAGTTGAGCATAGTGAGAGATATCTCCGCTGCAGTACTCAGCAATTTAGACCTGGATGCCGTGCTTGACTCCATAACTGCAGGGCTGGAAGAACTCGGATATAAAGAGGTGAATATTTTCCCCTTAGCTGATGTAAAACATCAGGTTACGGCTGAGGAGCTTGAACCATCTTCAAAAACACTGGCTCCGAATTCTCTTCCTAAGCAGACTGAATACAAATGGTGGAAAGAAAAGAAGCAGTTTAAGATTACTGCTCCCATAATGGTGGATGAGAAACCCGTTTACCTCTTGGAAGTTCATACCCCCAAAGAGCCCAATGAGAAAGAGATAGAGCTTATAAGTATGCTTTCGGAGCAGATTGCTATTGCCATCAAGAATTCACAGTTGTATAAAGAGATCTACAAGACCAAAAATTACTTGGAGAGTTTAATTCAGAATGCTGGAGATGCGATTATTACGGCAAATCTGGATGACGAGATTGTCTCTTGGAATAAGGCGGCGGAGCGGATTTTCCAATATTCACCAACTGAGGTTATTGGTAAAAATATCGGGAGGTTACTTCTTGGCTCTGAGTATGAGAAAAACAAGGAGCTTATGATTAGCTACCAGCAGCCAAAGAGCTTTGAGACAAAGGGGCAAAGGAGCGACGGCACTCCGATGGACATTGATGTCACTATCTCTCCGGTGAAAGATGCCGACCAGAATATAATAGGGGTCTCGGCTATTATCCAGGATGTTACTGAACAGAATAGGCTTCGATGTCAGTTGGTACATTCTGAGAAACAGCGAGCTTTAGGGGTAATGTCCAGCGGCGTAGCCCATAACTTCAACAATATTCTGGCAGGAATATTAGGCCATGCTCAGCTTCTCCAGATGCGCACCCCCAAAAGAGAAGATTTTCAACACATCCATAAAGCTCTTAAAATTATTGAGAATGCAGCATTAGAAGGCGCAGCCATTATAAAAAGGATGCAGAAGTTCTCCCGCACAGACGGGAGCGAAACCTTCAAGCCAGTGGATCTGAACGAGATAGTGGAAACAAGTCTCTCTCTAAGTGAGCCCAAGTGGAAGCACGAACCAGAAGCTAAGGGTATTAAGATATCTATTAATAAGGAACTTGGAGATATTCCATTTGTGCAGGGAGATGCATCACAGTTAAGTGAGGTGTTGGTCAATCTGATATTCAATGCAGTTGAAGCTATGCCCAATGGAGGGGAGATATCTATCAAAACAGGGCTACGGAAAAATAATAATGTCTACCTCTCTGTGGTAGATAACGGCGTCGGTATGAGCCAAGAGGTAAGGGAGAAGATATTCGATCCCTTCTTCACCACAAAGGGGGCAAAAGGAGTAGGCTTAGGAATGAGCGTGGTTTACGGAATTTTGAAATCTCATCGAGCTCAGATTGATATAAACAGTGCCCCGGGTGAGGGAACAGAATTTATCATAAAATTCCCCCTCCCGGAGAAGATAGAGGAGCAATTTCGGGTAAAGGAAGTTACCCGGAAGACAACTCCGGCGAACATTTTGTTTATAGAAAATGAGGAGAATATCCGGGAGCTTTTTGCTGAGATCGCAGATACGGTGGGATACCGGGTGAGCCTGGCTTCTTCTGGGGCTGAGGGTCTGGAGATACTTCAAAAGTCGCCGGAGGAATTTGATGTTCTTTTCACCGATCTGGGTATGCCTGATATGAACGGCTGGCAGGTGGCCAAAAGGGCTAAGCAAATCGCCCCCCATCTTCCTGTGATTCTCTGCACTGGATGGGATGCAGAGATGACTCGCGGCCAAAGGGAACACTCGGAAGTGGATTTTGTAATATCAAAACCCTACGAGATAAACCAACTGCTCGATGTGGTGAATAAAGCTATAGAGCTGAGGGCCACTGGATAGAGATGAGACTGTGAATAAAACTGGCACAGGAAAAGTGTCTTCGCCAACAAAACAGGAGAGATTCTGTCGAAAACCGGCGAGAATACAACTTTGACCCTTTTGTAAAAAGTTGCATTTCCCCTCCCCTGGGGGAGGGGATAAAGGGGAGGGGGTGGAAAAGTCTTTGAAATATTAAAACCTTTACCCTCACCCTTACCCTCTCCCTCAAGGGAGGAGGTATACCCTGGACTTTTTACGAGAGGAGTAACCTTCAGGGTGCTGTATTCTCTGACTGCTTAGACCCGGAGGGGCCGCGAAGTTCGGTAAGGGTCTGGTCTTCCAGATTATCTGCGGAACCAACAACAGGATTCACTTGCATTTTTCCCTTGACATCTTCGCTGTTTCACATTATTATCTTTAATATTCTCCTGAAGCACCAAACAATATATTTGAAAGGAGGTGAAATAAGGAAGTTGCGTAGACTATGCCATCGAGGTCTGTTACTGTGCGATGGTTTTTCTTTTAGGAGACCTGAGACTGCTTAAAGATCATAAGAAGGAGGTGATGCGACTGGGAGCTTTATGTAGTTAGAATTACCGCTATAGCTGTTGTGAACAGCTTGTAAAAGAGAAGATCAAAAATCAATCTTTTCACAGGAGAAAGACAATGGAACTAGAGGGAAAAATACGCTTGGTTGTCCTTTTACTACTGGCAGGTCTTCTTGCTTTCTCTGGGATTGTCTTCGCCGGTACAACGGGAAAGATTGTGGGGAAGGTTGTGGACAAAGAGACAGGAGAGGCCTTACCAGGGGTAAATGTGGTAATTGAAGGCACTGGGCTTGGGGCCAGTACCGACTTAGAAGGAAGGTACTTCATCATCAATATCCCTGTCGGTACATATTCCTTGAAGGCCTCGATGATCGGTTATACACCGGAGAGCAAAGTAGGGGTGAAGGTGAGCGCAGACTTGACGACCACAGTCGATTTTAAGCTCTCGCCCACCGTTATAGAGAGCCCAGAGGCCATAGTGGTAACCGCCAAGCGTCCGATGGTGGACAAAAGCAGGACTTCCACTATGCATATCACTACCTCTGCAGAGATTACCAATATGCCTGTGACCACATCGGACGGGGTAGTGATCAATACGGCTGGGGTGGTATTTGACCGCATTGGTGGCCCGGTGTCCCAAGCTGGACCGGCATGCACAGTCCAAGGTGCAGAAGGACGCCGTCCACCTGACACCGCCAACCCCGGGATTAACCTGCGGGGAGGCCGAGGCAATGAGGTTCTGTTTATGGTAGATGGGCTTTCCATTAATGACCCCATCGTAGGTGGTCAAGCTACCAATATGTCCACAAACGCCATTGCTGAAGTGCAGATGATTACTGGGGGGTTCAATGCTGAATATGGCAACGCGATGTCGGGTGTGGTTAATGTTGTAACCCCAGAGGGAGGACCAGGACTGATCCACGGAAGCTATAAATTTACTACTGATAAGGGGATTAGCTCAATTAATAAGGACAAGTATGACTTCGGGGACAACAATCATTTCCTCTCCTTAAAAGGCACCCTTCCTTTCTTAGGTTCCGGGATCAAATATTTCTTCTCTGGCAACCTCTATCTGACGGACGACTGGGGCCCCAGACTCCACAAGCTCGACCATCACAAGCAGCAGACCTACCGGACTCAGGGTAAGCTTACCTATAATTTCACCCCTACAATGAAGCTTACCTTAGGGGGCTTTAAAAATCGCCGTCAGTATCAGATGTACAACCATAATTATTATTTCAATCTGGACCGCTATTTGTCCACTCTGGAGAAGGCAGAGCAGGTTTACGCCAAACTCACGCATCAAATCAGCAAAAACACCTTCTACGAGGCTAAACTCGGGGTGTTTAGAAATAACTGGACCCGGGGAGTGGTAGACCCATTGCTGACCGACGAGGACAAGTGGTGGGAAGATTGGAAGTTTAAGATCCCACTGTTGGATGCTACACCGGCTGACAGCCTCCATGTCTACCAGGATAGGGATCAAACCTGGGAGTATCCCCTGGCAGTGCCAGACCTTTTCTACAACATAGGAGACCATCGGTTCTTCGAAAACAGGAAGACCGATCAGGTGATCTTTAAGTTCGACATTACCAGTCAGGTAAACTATAATAACCTGGTGAAGTCGGGCTTTGAGTATAATCTGTATAAGGTCAAGCGCCATTACAACAGCCTGCCAGCGGATCCTAACCCATTTCTGGATGTCTACGAGTTCAAACCCCAGGTCGGGGCCTTCTATATTCAGGATAAATTGGAATACAAAGGGTTGGTCATGAATATCGGAGGCCGAGTAGACTTTCTTACTCATGATGCCAAGCTGTGGCCGAGCGAGACAGAACTGCCTTATACCAAGATGAATGAACATCCAGAGGCACGCACGGAAAAGGTAGATCCGAAAATCACCTTCAGTCCACGCCTGGGAGTCTCTCACCCAGTGTCGGAGACTATGGTGGTCTTCTTCAACTACGGCCACTTCTACCAGATGCCCAAGTTCCGGGAGCTGTTTATGACGCTCAATCCCAATCTCTCCAGGGCCAACCAGATTGTGGGCAATCCCGACCTGAAGCCGGAAAAGACAATCCAGCAGGAAGTGGGGTTATCCAACCAGTTCAGTGCTGATTTGGCGATCGACCTCAGGGCCTATTACAAAAATATCTATAACCTTATGGCTATGGAGCGGCTGCCAACCAATGTCGGGACCCCTTATGATATTGTCCGCAATCTGGACTATGGCACGGTCAAGGGGTTGGAGGTGGTGTTAAAGAAGCGGTACAGCCAGTATTGGGCTCTGAACCTAAGCTACACCCTTCAGTATGCCAAGGGGACCAACTCCGACTGGTTCGATCAATATGAGATCCACGCCAGGGATGCTATGGACCCGGTTACTGGTCTGACCAGGGTCTTCCCCCAGAAGACTTACTACCTGGATTTCGACCGGAGACATAGCCTGATTGCCAACCTTAATCTGCGGTTCCCGAAGGGCTTCGGCCCAGTGGTGGCAGGGATTCATCCGCTTCAGAATACTGGCTTGAACATAGTCTACAACCTTGGCAGTGGCTTGCCCTACACTAAGAGGGATTACAAGGGCAATCCCATTGGAGAGAAGAATGGATACCGCCAGCCCTGGACAATGACCACCGATATGACACTGAGCAAGAGCCTGAGATTGTTTAATACCGCCGTTACCTTCTCTTTGGAGGTTACCAACCTCTTCAACCGTCGGAATGTACTCCGCATCTATCCTATCACTGGTAGTCCTTACGATGACGGCTATCAGGTTCCCCAAGTAGCTGACCGGGGTATCAGCAAGGATAAAGTGTCGGATTATCAGTGGAACTTTGAGAAGGTGAAGGACTTAAACGGCGACGGTGTCATCAGCCAGCGGGAAGAGCAAATTGCCTACGAGAATGCCTATAAATTCTATGTGAGGGATCCGATGAATTTCGGGCCTCCCAGACAGATTAAGATAGGTGTGGCAGTGGATTTCTAAATCCCTCGGGCTGAGATACAATACCCTGGTAGAAGATTCTTATAAGTTATAAGTTAATCTTAAGGAGGGAACTATGAAGCGAGTAGTTTTTTCCTCGAGGTTCATCCTGGTGGCACTGGTTGTGTTATTCTGCGCTACAGGGGTTCTTGTCAGTTCCCAGATTGTGCAGGCTAAGACCAGTGGCAACTGGAGCGGACTCAGAGCGAAAACAACCTCCGGATATGCCTCACTGGTCACGAAATATTTAGACCTGAGCAATATCCGCATCCCGTTCACCAACTACGCCGTATTCGGCAACACTGAACTAGGCCGTGCAGGGGGAGAGTGGCCTAAGGGTTCAGGTGAGATGTATATCTTCGGAGCCGGGATCTGGGTGGGAGGTACAATTAATGATGGCCCCATATACACGAACAAATACAGCCATGATAACCTTCCATTCACCGATCCTCGGGTAGTGATCGGGTATAACACCAGCGGCGGGGCCGAGGAGTTCTCTCCCCTGACTGACCTTTACATCAGCAACAAGTTAGAAGGGGCAACTTGGCCGCTGGATAAGATTGTCTCCCTACAGGACAGCTATTGTAGCTTCGATGACCTGAATCCAGATAGGTTTGACACCGGTCCCGGCTCCAATTCGGACGAGGTTCCCTTGGGAGTTCGGGTCTGGCAGACAACCTATTCCTGGAACTACACCTTTTGCCAGGATATCATCTTCGTAAGCTACAAAGTGACCAATGTCCGGCCAGATGGTAAGCCAATTTATAACTGCTACTTAGGAGTGGTATGCGACCCAGATGTTGGCCCTACTGCCAACGACGACTTAGTTGGGTTCGACCAGTCCCGCAACCTTGGCTATGCCTACGATAGCGACGGTTTTGAGCCAGGCTGGGCACATGTGCCCGGATATATCGGGTTCACATTCCTGGAAAGCCCTATAGCCACTAACTATGTGGACTGGAACGGTAATGGCACCATCGACACCTTGGCCAACGGGGAGATCGATATGTCCGTGGCCGTCGACTATCACGGGGTCCAGACCCACGACATTGCCCCTGGAGATGTTCTGGGATTGACGGCATTTAAGACCTTCAACTTGCAGGCAGGAGACCCCAACAACGAGATAGAGAAGTATGTGATTATGGCTGGGCACAACTATCCAGACACCGGCCTGCAGGAGTACAATCCCTTTGAAGAGGCCGAAATTCCCAGCGACCAGCGATTTCTCCAGTCCACCGGGCCTTTCACCTTAGCACCCGGTGATACAGTGAGTATGGTGGTGGCTATCGTGGCTGCCAGTACCTTGGAAGAGTTGCAGAAGGTGGCTGATCAGGCCAAAATGATTTACGATAATCATTTCATTCTGCCTTCTGCCCCTGAACATCCTAAGGTCACTGTTGTCCCTGGGGACCGAAAGGTATACATCTCCTGGGAGAACAATGCCGAGCTATCCAAGGACCCGTACTATCAATTCACCAGTGACCCAACCAGCCTGCTCTACGATCCCAAGTACCGGGAGCAGGATTTCGAGGGTTACCGGGTCTGGCGCAGCCTGACCGGACAGGCCGGCGACTGGGAGCTTTTGGCCCAGTATGATAAGACCAGTTTCACGCCTCGCAGTGCTGACATTACACGAGTGGCAGGGGAGTGGACTGGGACGGTGAACTATGAGGCCAGTACGGTTGAGGGTTATATCCTTGCCTATGGTGGTACTGAACTTTTCACCGGCCACGAATATCTGCTCAGGGTGAACTCGGACAGTACCTTCAGTATCTCCGATGTGACCCTGGGGGGGATAGCCCTTCCCTTGGCTACCGAAGCAGATTACTGGTATTACGATGGGGACACCCCGCCCAGCTTTGAGGTGTTCGACAGCGATATGAACAGTATGGTCGACAGCACCGGGGCTAAATACTTCGACGGC
>CAZQSC010000059.1:0-13869 GCA_964595705.1 uncultured bacterium
CTTAAGGTGGGACTTGATGGAACCTTATGGATACCTAAAGACTGTCTGAAGAAGAGGTCTTACCGAAAAGGTTCAATATGGTCAAAGTCGCCCCTGCCCTCCACCAGCAATCCCAGATAAGCGAAGGCTACATCCCCATTGGATATCTCCGGTTCAGTTTTGGTAAGTTTCACCTTACCGAGGTGTTGGCTCAGGGAAGTCCGTTCTAATAAGCGGCCAATCAACGCCAGACCAGAGTGAGTTGCTAATGTCTGGTCACCCTGTTCAATAATATACTGCACTCTTCACCTCCCAGGTGAGATGGTTTTCACATCTACTTGGCGAATTACATGCAGTAATTTAACAAACTTAAACAATAGAACCAAGCAAAATCATCACGGATTCAGCTTATTGATAGGGAAGCTGTAATTCGAAATATAGAGCTTGTTCCTGAAATGACGCATGAACTGGATTATGACCAAGCTTTAGCGGTGCTAAGACAGGTGGTTTTCTAACGAACAGAGAATAATTTATGGAAGGACAGTGAAAAAACTGTATCCGGAGTCAAGGAGGTCATTATGTCTAAAATTGCTATCATAGGTGTAGGCGATGTGGGGGCTACTTTGGCCTATACTCTGCAGCTATCCGGCCTGGCAACCGAGATAGTGTTGATCGACATAGACAAAGAAAGGACTCACGGCCATGTTTTGGATATGAACCATGGCCTTTTCTTTACTCCACCGGTAAAAATCTATGCCGGGGAGTATTCCGATTGTCAGGGGGCAAAGGTAATTGTTATCACTGCCGGCTCTCGGCAAAAACCTGGCGAAACCAGGTTGCAACTGGTTCAACGAAATGCAGAAATATGCAAATCCATTGTGGATCAGATAGCTTCTTATCTCAAAGAAACAGTGCTACTTGTAGCCACCAACCCCGTGGATGTAATGACCTATGTGGTGCTCAAAAGTTCGGGACTATCTTCGAGGCAGGTTTTGGGGTCCGGTACTGTTCTGGATTCTGCCAGATTTCGCTATTCGCTTAGCCAGAGATGTAACGTCGATGCCAGAAACGTTCATGCCTACGTGATTGGCGAGCACGGGGACAGCGAGGTGTTCTTGTGGAGTCTGGTTAATATCTCTGGTATCCCCTTGGAAACGTTCTGCAAAAGCTGTGAACACAAATGTGCACCAAGCCCTCCTAAAAGTCAAATTGAAGAAACAGTGAGAAAATCCGCCTATCACATTATTGAGGCCAAAGGCTTTACCAACTATGGTGTTAGTTTGGCCATGTTGAGAATTCTGGGGGCCATACTCAGAGATGAACACAGCGTTCTGACGGTTTCCACTTTTCTGAATGGAGAGTATGGGCTCCATGATCTTTGTCTCAGCATTCCCTGCATGATCAGCATCAACGGGGTTGAGCGTGTAATAGAAACAACCCTTTCTGTCGAAGAGAGCGCTGCTCTCCAAAAATCAGCTGGGATAATTAAGTCGGTAATAAAAAGTTTGGGTTATTAGAAAAAACTTGATAAAAACAAAAGAAAACGGTAAATTGGGGGTAGTGTTCGTTGTTGCTTGTCAATAGTAACCGAGGACAACCCTGGCTCTTCTGGCCGGACAGGCAGACAACTATCTACGGACACTACCTAAATTGGATACATTTAGAGAAACAATGAACGAGAAGATCCCGGAAAATGAAAAAAGGTAAATTACTTATCCACTGGCTTGGTCAAGGAGGATTTGCTTTCACGACATCGAGTGGGAAGGTAATTATGGTGGATCCTTTCCTTTCTTTTTCTGCCAGGAAAGACAATATGACCTATATCCATTCAACCTTTCCTATATCTCCTGAAAAGGCAAAGGTAGATTACATATTTCTCACCCATGACCATAGTGACCATACCGATGAAGAGACTCTGTTGCCGCTATTAAAAGCGAATCCCAAAGCAAGGGTTTTCGGTCCGCCAGAATCGTGCAGCCATTTGAAAAAAATTGGAATTAGTGAAGAGAGAATCTTTGAGGTTAATCTCGAACATCATCTCCATATTGATGGAATTAAAGTGATCTCCGTCTATGCTGAATGCACAGATGATAACTGGATCACCCACTACGGCTATTTCTTCGATTTTGATCCGATAAAGGTTTACATCACCGGAGATACTAAAAAAGGATTGCACAAATACGTAGATAAACTAAAATGGGTAATTGAACAGAAACTGGATATCTTGATAGTCTGCATCAACGAAGGATTTAACAATCTCGGGCCCGAGGATGCGGCGAAACTAACTGCTTTAATTAATCCCAGAATCGTTATCCCTATGCACTATGACTGCTTTGTAGAGAATACTATTGACCCTCAAAAATTTATCGATCAGTTAAAACCATCACTCCGCTCAAGAGTTGTTCTTCTGGAATATGGTGCCAAATACCTGTATAAATTGGGAAAATGAAAAACAATGAGACGTGCCCTTAAACCACGAGTTGGTATTATTGGTATCGGAGATATCAAAGCTGAAGCTCAAAAGAGAGACTATGAAACCATCATAAATGGAATAAAAGGACTTGACATAGAAGCCTTCGATAGAGGGATAAAAGCCAGCACAGAGGAAATAGAAGCTTCTGTAATCGAACTGTTACGCAAAGAATTGGATGCAGTTTTGTTGGTTGTGCTCAGGGGGATGAGCGCTCAGGCAATTAAGAATGCCGTCGAATTAATGGACTGTCCTGCTATTGTCTGGGCTGTCAAAGAGAGATGGGCCTGGCCCAGCAGTGCGCTGGCTCTGGGAGCACTTAAAGAGGAGAAGAAAAAAGTAAAGTTAATCTACGGCTTAGGTGATGATAAAAGCACTTTGAATGAATTCAGACAACGTGTACAGGCAGCTTTTGCCCTGTCTCGGTTACGCTACAGCCGTATCGGCACCATAGGTTCACTATTTCCCAATCTGGTTTCACGGAGTTACGACAAAGCACGCATCAAAGAGAGAATAGGAACAGAGATAGTTGAAATTTCTTTCGATGAATTACATCAGGCGATTGGTCGAGTTTCTAAAGCTGTCAATGCCATTGAAGACCTGCGAAAAAAAATCCAAGACCGATTCTTAATTGAAGTTACCGATGAAGTCCTCAACCCAGGGATAAGGCTCCATCTGGCATTGAAGCACATTGCCAAAAGCCATAGTTTGGATGGTTTTGCCATAGAATGCTGGAGTAGAATGCCCAAGGAAGTTGGTCTTAACCCCTGCCTGGGATTTATCGAGGATGATTACACTTTGACCTGTGAAGGGGACGTTTTAATCTCAATAGCTACTCAAATGGTCAGATACCTTACCGGAATCAATCCTTATGTAGGTGACATATATGATTTGGACAAAGAGAATATTTTAACTCTGGTTCATTGTGGTGCTCCAGCCTCTCTTGCTGCTGACGCCAAATCAGTGATCATCAAGGACTCCATTCAAGCTAAGGAACAAGGTTTTCCGACACCTGTATGCCATCCGCAACTCAAAAATGGCGAAGTGACTCTTCTAAGCCTGTATGGAAAGAAATGTGACTATGTACATCTGACCACCGGAGAATTGATTAAAACGAGGCGAGCTGACAAGATGTGGGTTAAAGTCCGATTGTCAGGAGAACGGCAAGAATTTCTTGAACAATGTTTAGCTAATCATTATATTGTTGTGCCGGGGAACATTATAAGAAAACTTGAGTTGCTTTGTGAATGGTTAGCTATAAGCATCCTAAGAACATAGAAAAGCAAACCATGAGAAAATAGATCATGTTAACTACCAAAGAATCAGAATCGATTGAGTTCAAGGAATCCATGCCGAGGACTAAGGAGTTAGCAAAAGATATTGTAGCATTCGCTAACACCAGTTTGGGTGTTCAGGATAAAACAGCTCAGGTAGTGGGAATTAATATTACCCAGAAATTGAAAGACAGGATTACAGATATATGTGGCAGTTGTGACCCACCCGTTGAGGTTGAGGAATAAACCCTTGACAACAAACAAATCCTGATCATTAAAGTAGCTGAGGGAGACAACAAACCTCATTTTACCCACGGTCAATGTTTTCTGAGATTTGGTGCCACGTCCAGAAAGCTGTGGTTCATCGGGACTATTCCATTTACGGTGCATCAATATTTGTAAATATTTTTGATGATAGAATTGAAGTTGAAAGTTCTGGCAAATTACCCCCGCCATTAACCTTAGAGACCTTTGAGAATAGAAGTGTCCTACGGAATAGGATTACTGGCCGGCTGTTGTTTAATATCAAAAAAATTGAAGCTTGGGGAACGGGTATCACCAGAACGAAGAGATTAATGAGAGAGCATGGTCTAAAAGAGCCGGAGTTTAGAGAGTCTGAAGTTTCTTTTACAGTAATTTTCTGGGGCCCAGCAGAGAAAATTCTGGAAACTGGTGCTGAAGAAATAGTTGCTGTAGAATTGAATGAAAGGCAAAAGAAAGCGATAGATTATATCAGAAAGCACGGAAGGATTTCTAATAGAGAATATCGAGAAATTAATAATGTCCCCAAAATCACTGCTTATCGAGATATTAATGATTTAATAAAGAAAAAGCTTGTAAAGAAAATAGGTGCTGGTGCGCAAATACATTATATTTTGATGAGAGAATTATAAACCATACCAAAAAGTGGAACGGTAATGAAACGATATGAAAC
The DNA here is from genome assembly GCA_964595705.1 of uncultured bacterium. GTDB lineage: Bacteria > Latescibacterota > MVCY01 > MVCY01 > MVCY01 > MVCY01. The sequence goes on from CAZQSC010000059.1 coordinate 4,658, forward strand.
GGTAAAAGTCGATTATCTTGGGATAGGAGGAATTGGTTTACCAGAAATTGATGAAAGCCGAACTGGATTGTAAAAAGATTGAGTATGAAGCAGAAACTCCAATTAGGGTCAAATTGAAGGAATTTTATTAGAGACTGTCAAATGGATTTTCTATAGGCGGAAAAACAGGATTATTTAAGGAGGCAAAAAAATGGATTTAGGACTAAAAGGTAAAAATGCGCTGATAACCGGCGGAGAAAGGGGGATCGGAAGGGCGATCTGTCTTTCCCTGGCTAAAGAAGGAGTAAATATCGCATATTGTGACATTAAACTTAGGGAGGGAAAAGAATCAACTCAGGAGGAAATAAGGAAACTAGGTGTAAAAGTACTCCCGATGGAGGTCGATGTTTCAAAAGAAAAGGAAGTGGTGCTGATGGTTCAGAATACGATTGACAGATTGGGCTGCATTGATATCTTTGTGAGCAATGCGGGAATCATCGAGTGGGAGCCGATTACCAAAATCACTCTGGAATGTTGGAATAAGATCATTGCGGTCAATCTAACCGGGGCGATGCTCTGTACTCGTGAAGTAGCCAAGCATATGGTTAAGACACGAAAAGGAGTGATTCTGTTTACCTCCTCCACCATTCAATATAATCCAGCTTATAAAGAAGCTGCCTACAGAGTCAGCAAAACTGGCGTCCAGGTATTTGCTGAGACTGCAGCCATAGAACTTGCTCCATACGGAATAAGAGTCAACACAGTATCTCCGGGTCTGATCAATTCGCCCAGTTGGGCTAAAGGAACACTGTCAAAGGTGATTAATGACCCCCAAATGGGTAAAGAATTCATGAGCAATATTCCCCTTGGTCGGGTGGGACTGCCTGATGATGTAGGTTCTGTCTATGCATTTTTAGCTTCTGATCTGGCATCTTTTGCCACGGGGACAAACATCGTTTTTGACGGAGGCTTCACTTTGCGGCCACTGGTGTTAGTGACAAGGGAAGAGATAGAAAGTATGAATCTATAAGCAGGAGGGTGAACATGTCAGTCGATTTAATCAAGCATATCAAATTGGGATTTAATTTCGCTACCTCTATGGTCGACCCAGAGCAGGATTTTCTGCCTTATTGGGGTATTGTGTATGATGGTAAGAATTCACTTGTTCATGGAAGAATTGACAACTGCGATCCACCTTTCTGTTGGATGGAAATTATATTGCTTAACCGAAAACTAACCGGGACTCGCCAGGCCGAGGAGGTAGAAAAGGGCCTCAGAAAATGGTGTCAGACTGATTTTCATCCAGATGGCCTCCGATACCCCAGTCATAAATCCGGCAGTAAGCATGTGTATTGCTTTTTGCATGGACTGGCTTATGTACTCGATGCCATGGTTAGTTGGTATGAACTTACTAAAGAAAATTGGGTTAAAACAAAGATTGACAGTATGATTGCTGGTCTACGACGCATAGCATCAGAAGCTAACTTTTATGCTGATTTAACTCAAGAGGAGGATTTATATGGCGGAGGGCTCTATTTCCCCTTCAATAATTACGTGCCAGAAAAAATTTGGGACCCTAACAAATATTCACAAATTAATTGTTATGAACTTGCTAGCAGTGGTACGTTTATTTTACCTCTGACCCGTTATTATGAAATTACTGGTGATGAAAAAGCCAAAGAATTTGCAGAAGGGCTTACTAAATATATCCTAACGCAAAGCTATCTGTATGGTTTTGATGGACGGTTCATCGGACATTTTCATCGGAATATGTGGTCTATAGTTGGCATTCTTAAATATGCCCATCTGGTGAACAATGAAGAGTATTTTCAACGGGCTCGCCAGATTTATCAATTTGCTGAAGGATTGGGATCGAATTTCGGATGGTTCCCGGAAATGGTAGCATTGAAAGATCCCTCTTTAGAGTACTGCGAAACCTGCTGTATCTATGATATGATCTACGGAGCACTGGTATTGGCTCAGGCAGGATCAGATGAACATTGGGACAGGGTCAGTCGTTACACAAAAAACCATTTGCTCAAGAGCCAATTTCAGAATACCTCTATGATTGAAGATCATAATTTAGCAGAAAAATTGCTGGGAGGATTCTCTGGCTGGACACAGGTTAATGACTATTTCACCAGAGATGGAAAAATATTTATCTGCGGCTGTTGCTCCTGGCATGGAATCAAAGCCCTTCACTATATCTGGGAGGCCATTACCCAAAGAACAAACAATAGTATTTACATCAATCTTCTTTTAGATAAAGAAGATAATGATGTTATTATCCGAACTTCATTACCGGAGAAAGGGCAAATAGAAATAGAACTGAAACATCCTGCCGAATTGTACTTGAGAATTCCCATCTGGGCAAGAAATGATCTGGTTGCCAAATACAATGGGAGAATAGTTTCTCCGGAGTGGAAAGAGAGTTATCTGAGATTCAAGGATGTCAAGCTTGGAGACAAAATACAAGTCAACTTCTCCGTGCTAGAATATCGGGAAAAGGTGAAGATCAGCGGGCGGGAATTTCTTGTTGAATGGCTTGGTGATATGGTAATGCAAATCGAGCCGAAAGGCAAATTCTTACCTCTTTATTGAAAGGAGTAGTTGATGGTACAACTTGCTGCTTTCCCAAAATGTTATGTTGAGGAGATTTGCAGTGGCAAAATCCCGCTCTTTGATTGGATAAAGATGGCAACAGAACTCGAGCCGGATGGTCTGGAATTGTATTCTGGATTTCTTAAAAGTTATGACTCAAAGTATCTGTCGAAACTCAGGGATTTTATTGCCGAGCACGGATTTCAAATACCGATGATGTGTTACTCCCCGGATTTTACCATTAGAGAAAAAAGGATGTGGCAGAAGGAAGTGGAAAAACAAAAAGAGATTATTCGGGTGACGGCAGAATTGGAAGGAAAATTTTGTCGGGTGCTATCCGGACAGAAACGGCCTGACGTCTCTGAAGACGAAGGAGTTAAATTAGTGGTTGAGGCGATCCAATTGTGTCTCCCGACAGCGGAAGAGTATGACGTGATTTTAGTTATGGAAAACCATTACAAGGACAGTTTTTGGCAATATCCGGAGTTTGCCCAGAAAAAAGATGTATTTCTTAAGATAATCAATCAAATCGATTCGCCATATTTTGGAATTCAATTCGATCCATCCAACAGTATCGTTGCGGGAGAAGACCCGATTGATTTACTTCAAGCGGTGAAATATCGGGTAAAGACGATGCATGCCAGCGATCGTTATTTAGAACCAGGAACAACACTTGAAGAGTTAAAACAATCCGATGGCGCTATCGGCTATTCTGAGAAACTGCACCATGGCGTTACGGGCAAAGGACTCAACGACTACGATAAAATATTCTCTATCCTCAAAGAAGTAAACTTCCAGGGTTGGATATCGATTGAAGACGGGATGAACGGAATGGAGGAGATGAAAGAGTCGATGCTTTTTTTGAAGAGAATGAGAAAAAAGTACTTTGGGGATAAATAATTTGACAAGGTCAAATTTGGCTGACTCGCCTGTATGTTACTCTGAGCGAAGGGAAGGGTCTCTACAAATTAAGACTGAGATTCTTCACTTCGTTCAAAATGACGTTTCGTAAAGCAAAGTATTTGGCAAGTTCAGGATTGCCCAGACAGTAGGTAGCGAGTTTTTTTCGCTCAGGAGAAACTTCAGGAAATCAAAAAGTTTAAGCGGGAGGCAAAATGAACACCCCTCTTCTGGAAATTGAAAATCTTAAGGTAGAAATTGGGAATAAAAGAATTCTTCACGGAGTAAACCTGACCATTGAGGAAGGTACCGTGCATGTGATATTTGGTCCCAATGGTTCAGGTAAGACTACCCTTGTGGGTGCCATTATGGGGTTACCTCAATATAGGGTGACCGATGGAGACATAAAGTTCAAGGGAGAATCTATTGGAGTATTCAACCATGGAAGAGCTCATCCGCACATTTATTGCTGTAGAGATCAGCAAATCCGTAAGAGACCAGATATCCCGGCTGGAGCAGCACCTGCGGAAAGAGGGTGCGAAGGTGGGCTGGGTTAGACCTGAAAACCTTCACTTGACGCTGAAGTTTCTGGGTAATGTCCAGTCGGTCCGCATTGAAGATGTGGTAGGGGCAACCCGAGAGGCGGTTCAAGGAATAAAACCCTTCGTCCTGTTTTTCTCTGGACTGGGCGCCTTTCCAAGCTTGAAGCGCCCTCGAGTTATCTGGATTGGAGTAGGGGAAGGGGCAGAGAAGCTGGGGAGAATCCAGAAAGAGCTGGAAGAGAGGCTATTCCAGCGAGGCTTTGCCCGAGAAGAACGCGAATTTTCGCCCCATCTAACCATTGGAAGGGTAAAATCCCAGAAAGGCATCGGTGGGCTTGCCTCAAAGCTGGAGAAGACAGGATTTGAGTCAGAAAAGATGCTGGTGGAACAGATCGTGGTGATGCGGAGTGACCTGAAACCTACTGGGGCAGTCTACACCCCCTTAGGGGTTTGCCAACTTGTTTAACCCAATCCGGAAAAATTGAACACTGAAAAGCACCGAACGGCACTGAATATTTATTGATTGGTAAAAAGGTTCCCTCGAAGAAGGCCGATTCTGCTGAAAATGGCCTCCATTCTATCTTGAGAACAGATGTAGGAGGCGTCTCCAGACGCCGACGAAATCGGGCTCTGGAAAGCCCTCCCACAGGAATAGATGTGTGAGGTGAGCGGGCAGTACTGCCAGGACCTCTATTGTTCGACAGGCTCTAAAAATGAGCAAAACTGCCATTGCGAACGAAGCAAAGAATCTGACCTGTTGATAAATTGGACTAACTTATGAGATGCTTGAGCAAGCTCAGCATGACAAAAACGGACTTTCTATGAATGGCTCAATATTGTAGTGGATTCTTCCCTGTTGGTGAGTGGTGATAGTTGTTAAAACCAGTAACCAGTTACCAATAACCACTCACCAATTCTCATTCGCTATTTCGGTGTTTTCCGAATATCGCTGAAAAATCACAAATCACCAGGAAAGGAGGAGTGAGAGAGATGGCCAATGAGGAGAAACTGAAAGCAGCAGAGCTGGCAGTGTCGCAGATAGAAAAACAATTTGGCACTGGATCTATAATGAGGTTGGGAGATGAGCGGTTCCGGGTGAAGGCTGAGACCATCTCCACCGGGTCGCTTACCCTGGATGCTGCCTTAGGCATTGGGGGAGTGCCCAGAGGCAGGGTGGTGGAGATATTTGGCCCAGAGGCATCGGGCAAGACCACCTTGGTGCTCCATATAATCGCTGAAGCACAGAGGAAAGACGGCATCGCCGCCTTTATCGATGCCGAACACGCCCTGGACCCAGTCTATGCTAAGAACTTGGGTGTAGATGTGGATAATCTACTTATCTCCCAGCCCAATTATGGCGAAGAGGCGTTGGAGATCACCGACACACTGGTCCGCAGCGGGGCATTGGATGTGATCGTCATCGACTCGGTGGCCGCATTGGTGCCCAGGGCGGAGTTGGAAGGAGAGATGGGAGAGTCCCATATGGGACTGCATGCACGATTGATGTCCCAGGCGCTACGGAAACTCTGTGCCTCCATCGATAAGTCACGCACCTGCGTAATTTTCACCAATCAGATCCGAATGAAGATCGGAGGGCTTCAGTTCGCCAATCCCGAGACCACTACAGGCGGACAGGCCTTAAAGTTCTATTCATCTGTACGGCTGGATATCAGACGCATTGCAGCCATCAAGAGCGGAGACCAGACGCTGGGCAACAGAACCAGGGTGAAGGTGGTGAAGAACAAGATGGCACCGCCTTTTAGGACAGCAGAATTTGATATTATCTACGGAGAAGGAATCTCTAGGGAAGGTGATTTATTAGATATAGCCGTTGCACATAATATCGTTCAGAAGAGCGGGACTTGGTTCGCTTATGAAAAAGAGAGATTGGGACAGGGGCGAGAGAACGCTAAGGCATTTCTGAAAGAAAATCCAGAGATCGCTGCCCAGATTGAGGCAAAGGTGAGGGAAACATTAGGGCTTGCTCCAAAGGCGTGAGCATCATAGAGCTGCTTGGGGACCAAGATTAAAGACTCGTCGGCCCTTTCCCAGCTTGATAGAAGAGGCGATGGCCTGGGTAATGAACTCTTTGGCCCTCTCCACTGCCTCCGGCACATTCCATCCTTGAGCTAAACCGGCAGTTATGGCGGCGGAGAAAACACACCCCGTACCGTGAACCCCTGGGGAGATCCTCTCCGCCCTGAACTCCCAGAATCTGCTTCCGTCGAACAGGATGTCTACCGCCTGATCCTCCAGGTGACCTCCTTTGACCAGGACAAATTGGGGGCCCAGCTTCCAGAGGCCCTCTGCTGCTCTTCTCATCTCATCTACGGTCCTCACCGGTTTTGTGCCCACTAAGATCTGAGCTTCAAAGAGATTGGGAGTAACTATTTTGGCTAAGGGGAGCAGGTCTGTCCTCAACAGTTCTACCGCCTGGGGGTCAAGAAGAGCGGTGCCGCTGGTAGCAGTCATTACCGGGTCTACCACCAGGTTTTGAACTTTGTATCTCTTCAACTTCTGGCAGACTGCTTTCACAATAGAGCCACGGTGGAGCATACCAGTCTTGACAGCCTGAATCTCTATGTCTGTAAGGACTGCCTCTATCTGCCGAGCAACAAATCGGGCTGGGAGAGGATGAAGCGCCCAGACTCCGGTGGTGTTCTGAGCAGTAGCCGAGGTGATGACAGAGAGTCCATAGATCCCGAAGTCCCAGAAAGTTCTCAAATCTGCTTGAATTCCCGCCCCTCCACTGGGGTCTGAACCAGCGATGGTCAGTGCCCTTTTCAACAGTTTTTACCCTCCCGTTCGCATATTGTTGCCAGCTCCTCGGCCGCTTTTCGGGGATCAGGGGAGGCGAACACCGCCCAGGCCACAGCTATTCCGTCTGCCCCAGCTCTAAGCACCTGAGCGGCATTCTTTTTGTTTATTCCCCCGATGGCTACCACCGGTATTCCCACCACTTTTTTAACCTGAGAGATTAACTCCGGGCCGGTTGCTTCTGTAACATCCGGCTTTACTGCGGTGACGGTTCTGTTCACATAAATCGGCCCCACCCCCAGATAGTCAGCTCCTCCCCGCCAAGCACCAATTGCCTCCTGAAGATTGCTTGCTGAGATGCCTATGATCTTCCCAGCTCCCAATATCCGTCTGGCCTGGGCCAAGGGTGTGTCCTTTTGCCCCAGATGGACCCCGTCGGCACCCACTACTTCTGCCACCTGCAGGTTATCGTTGACGATTAAGGGCACACCATATTCTTGGGTCACCCTGCGAAGTCTTCTGGCCTCCTGGATCATCCCTTCCTCCGGCAGGTGCTTTTCTCGGTATTGAACCACTCTGGCTCCCCCTTGGATGGCCAGCTCTACCATCTCTGTCAGCGGCCGTCCTCGACAGAGATCAGAATCTGTGACCACATAAAGCCCTGAGATAATGATATTTTTCATCTGAACTTTGATCCGTTGGTAAAAAGTTGCATTTCCCCTCCCCTGTGGGGAGGGGGACACCCTCTCCCTTCCAGGGAGAGGGAATACTCTGGACTTTTTACGAGAGGATCAACTTTTACAAAAATATTACAATTGGAGAGATAAAGAACCAAAATCTTTATCTTAGTCAACTATCTGACCCGTTCGTAAAAAGTTGCATTTTCCCCTCCCCTGTGGGGAGGGGATAAAGGGGAGGGGGACACCCTCTCCCTTCCAGGGAGAGGGAATACTCTGGACTTTTTACGAGAGGATCAACTTTTACAAAAATATTATAATCGGAGACATAAAGAACCAAATTCTTCGTTTTAGTGAATTATCTGTTACTTTTCTTTAGAAGTAACCAAAAGAGGCGCGCTTTCCGTAGGCGGGGGGCAGAAGTAGGTTTTAATCGCTGAGACCATAAGCCCTGCAGGAAGCACAGCACGGCTTTGGCCCTGTCGGCCGCTGACGGAAAGCGCAATTGCTCCACCCTTCTACCCCCAGGCAAATTGCCCCATCTCCAGGATTAACCATAACTGTGGCAATGAATCGTCCGGATACCGCATAATTAGGCTGACAATAAAAGCACCCATCCCTAAGACCCAGAGTCTACGCACCATAAATGGGCTACACTACAAACAACAAAACATGCGTTTACCAACTGTTTTTTCTCCCACTCTCCCCCCCTGCCTATCCGAGAGGCACGCTGCAAGCGATGGTTCATAGCAGTGAGACTTATCGCCAGCAAAGGGATGGCTCTTACTTCTTGGCCTTACGCTTAAACTGCCTTTCGTAAAGTTCCCTGATCCTTTCGATGGTGTCGATCTGCTCCACATTTTTATCTTCTCTAATCCGGCTGATGCGGGCAAATCTCAGGGCAAAACCGGACTGATAGTGCGGGCTTTTCTGTATCTCATTGTAAGCCACTTCCACAACTATCTCTGGCCTCACATATACCGTGTAGGGGCTCTCAGAGGTTTTAAGAGCTTGCAACCTCTGGGTTATCCAGGCAAATTCTTTGTCGGTCAACCCCTTAAAGGTCTTCCCCACCACATATAGCCGGCCAGATTCTTCGTCTCTGGCCGCCAAGTGGTAGTTAGAAAGCCAGCCTTCTCTTCTTCCATGGCCCCAGTCAGCTGCCACTATAGTCAGGTCAAGATGCTCGGCGGGTTTGATCTTGAACCAATTTTTGCCTCTGGCACCGGGGGTATAGGGGCTGTCTAAGGCCTTTGCCATCAGCCCTTCATGGCCACAGTCCATAGCTTTAAGCAAAAATCCCTCAGCAGCAGAGACACTGTCAGTCACCATTTTGGGAGCCAACAGAGAAGGGTCGCAGATACTGGACAACAGGGTCCGTCTTTTTTCATAGGGGGTGTCGATTAGAGACTTCCCTTCCCAGTAAAGCAGGTCAAACAGATAGAGTCTTACTGGTACTTCTCTTATCATTTCATCTACCCGGTGAACTCTCCGAAATCTTCGCATTATCTGTTGGAAAGGCAAGGGCTTTTGATCTTCTCCTACGGCTATTACTTCGCCTTCGGCCACCGCCTCTCCGACCTTAAGCTCTCTTTTCACCAGTTCCACTACATCAGGGAGGCTATCGGTGACATCGCTTAAGTGTCTGCTGAATATCTTCACCTTCTCGGCGTTTTTGTGAATTTGAACCCGTGCTCCGTCAAATTTATATTCCAAGGCGGTTCTGCCTCCATGTTCAGAGAAGACCTGGGCAAGG
>CAZQSC010000060.1:0-13617 GCA_964595705.1 uncultured bacterium
GCATCACAATCCGTATCTAAACTCTCTGATGGAAAAATACAACTTAAAGGCTGCTGTTCAGTATAAAGGTTTTGTTACAAGTCGTCAGGCCTTGCGAATCCAACAAAACTCCTCAGTATTACTCTTTTTAGATTGGAATAATCCTAAGCAGAAAGGGGTTTTTACGGGTAAGATTTTCGAATACCTTGGCGCCGGCCGGCCCATTCTATGCATATCAAACCACGAAACCGTGGTCACCGACCTGCTCAAAAAGACCAACGCGGGGGTTGTTGTCAAAAATGACGAGGAAATGAAAAGGGTTCTCCTCAAATGGTATCGAGAATTCATAGAGACTGGGGAGATTAAATATCAGGGGATAGAATCGGAGATTATGAAACATACCCGGGAGAACAAGACAAAACAGTTGGCCGAGGTCTTCGAGCGGGTTTTGAGCGATAACAAACAGAGATAAGCTAAATTATGGAAAGCGAGCGCCCTAACTATCTCATACCTTGGGGGAATTTTGCTCCTTCCGCTGAAAGACAGGCCAGAGGAATCGCTAAACTCCCAGCAGTAGTTAGCCAAAAGGAGATGTCGTGTATATTCGCCAGGAACCATACAAAACCCTCATAGAAAAATTGATCGCCGCTCTGGTAAGAAAATACAGGGATAGACTTGTCTCATTAATTATTTTTGGATCCGTAGCGAGAGAAGAAGCAAGGAAAGATAGCGATATAGATGTATTGCTAATTATAGACTTGCTTCCCAAAGGAAGGCTTGAAAGACAGATGGAATTTATTGATGTGGAAAAAGATATAGAAGGATACTTGAATGATCTTTTTGAGAAGGGGTATTCTATCGATCTCTCACCAATAATAAGAACGCCTCAGGAGGCGCTGAGAATCTCGCCTCTCTATTTGGATATGGTGGAGGATGCGATAATCGCCTACGATAAAGACAACTTCTTCAAAAACATTCTGCGAACTATTAGAAATAGGCTTAGGGAATTGGGGTCGAAAAGAGTTAAAATGGGCAAAAAGCGGTATTGGATCTTAAAGCCAGATTATTCTTTTGGAGAGGTGATAAACATTGGATAACATCGGAATGGCAGGGTCATATCTGACCCAGGCTGAGCAGAGACTGAAATATGCAAAGCAGGCTCTAAACGATGGAAATTACGCCTATGTGATCAGGCAGAGTCAGGAAGCGGTTGAGCTTGCACTTAAAGCTTCACTGAGAATTGTCGGAATTGAACCCTCAAAATTCCACGATGTTGGACCGATATTGAGGAGAAGTTCCGATTCTTTTCCAGAATGGTTTAAAGATCAGGTAGATAAAATGGCGTCCATCTCCAGAATACTCAGAAGAGAAAGGGAACCCAGTATGTACGGCGACGAAGATTTAGCTTTGCCGCCTGATGAACTTTACACCGTTGAAGATGCCAAAACAGCTCTTGATGGGTGTGAGTTTATTGTGAATAATTCAAGGAAATTATTGGATGAAGCCGAAAGAGGATTAAAAGAACAATAGTGCTACCTGGATAATCCTTCAATCCAACATCTCAGAACACTAGACAAACATTTGCGTTACTGTTAATTGGGTCGCAAAGATAACGAACTGTAATTAACCCTGTCAGTCCGATCGTTTCCCTAACGCTGTGCAAATCCGAGACTTTCTGTGAATAGTTGAACTAAAATGCCTACCCTTCTCATCACCGGCTGCAATGGCCTCTTAGGTCAAAAAATAGCTAAAATTGCCTGCAGAGACTGGAAAATCCTCGGAGTCGATCTACATGAATCTGCGCTCAACTCCAACATCCAATACCGACAGCTTGACATAACAGCGAAAGAGGCCGTCAGCTGCCTAATCGAAGAGGCCAGGCCCGATTGGGTGATCAACACCGCCTCGGTCACCAATGTTGACCGCTGCGAGACCGAGAAAGAACTGGCCTGGCAGGTGAATGTGAAGGGCGTAGAGAATTTGGCTAGGGCCTGCCAGAAGACCGGCTCTAAGATAGTCCATATCTCCACTGACTATGTCTTCGACGGCAAGAACGGACCCTACAGCGAAGAGGACCCCACCAACCCTTTGAGTTGGTATGGAAAGACAAAGCTGGAGGGCGAACAGATCACCCTTAATTGCTCCCAAGAAAACATCGTTGTCCGCACGATGGTGCTTTACGGCTGGGAGCCTATGGTTCGCCCCAACTTTGTGACCTGGGTCATCAAAAACCTCCAAGCAGGCCAATTCATTCGAGTGGTCACCGACCAGTGGGGAAACCCCACATATGCCGATGACTTAGCCGGAGCGTTGTTGAAATTCTGCACCTCTGGAGCAACAGGACTTTTCCACTTCGCCGGGGGAGAGTTCCTTAGCCGCTGGGAGATGGCAATCGAAATTGCACGGAAATTTAACTTAAATACCGAACTGATAACCCCCATTATCACTTCGGAACTGAACCAACCTGCCCCCCGGCCCCTTCGCTCAGGACTTAAGACAGAGAAAATAGAGAGGTTGCTTGGAGTGAAACCCCTGAGTTTCCGGGAAGGGCTTAACCAGCTGGCAGAACAGATGGTTATCTCCAAAAACTACAATGAGGGAATTCACCAAGCTTAAATCATTGTTCCAGCAGAACCCTGCTTGAGATAATCGAACAACATCCCGATTGAGTCGCCAATGAAAACCCTAATCATCATCCCCACTTATAATGAAAGTGAGAACATTGAAGAGCTTACTCACAGAATCTTCGATTTAGGATTGGATCTGGAAATCTTGGTGGTGGACGACAATTCCCCTGACGGCACCGGGGAGATTGCCAAAAGACTGGCAGCAGAGGATCGAAGGATACATGTGTTGCACAGAGAGGGAAAACTGGGACTGGGTTCAGCCTATGTGGAAGGATTTAAGTACGCTCTGAGTAATGGCTACGACCTTGTCTTTGAAATGGATGCAGATCTATCTCACGACCCAAGCTATATCCCTGATTTTTTGAATAAAATATCAGAATACGATGTGGTCCTGGGGTCTCGCTACCTGACCGGGGTCAATGTAGTGAACTGGCCTCTGAAGCGGTTACTTTTGAGCTACTACGCTAACCGGTTTGCCCGTTTAGTCACCAGACTGCCTGTGCGGGACAGCACCGGCGGGTTTAAGTGTTTCCGCCGTAAGGTCCTGGAGAGCATCGACCTGGACAAAATAAGCTCAGAAGGCTATGCCTTTCAGATAGAGATGAGCTTCCGGGCGTGGAAGAAAGGCTTCAGGATCTGTGAGATTCCCATCATCTTCTACGATCGTCGGAGAGGAAGATCGAAACTGTCGCCTAAAGATGCCAGAGAGGCGGCCTGGATGATCTGGAAGCTCAGGCTCTTAAGTTTACTGGGAATGCTCTGATGGATCTTTCGATAATAATCGTCAGTTACAATGTGCGCAGGTTTCTCAGACAGGCACTGCAAACCTTGCTGGACGCCTCAAAGGGGCTGGAGACTGAGATATTCGTTGTAGACAATAACTCCATCGATGGGAGCAAACAGATGGTACGGCGGGAGTTTCCAGAGGTGAAACTTATCTGTAACCCCGATAACCCTGGCTTTGCTCGGGCCAATAATCAGGCATTAAGCAGGTGCAAGGGCAGATATATCCTGTTGATTAATCCCGACACCATTGTCCGTCCCGATACCCTGCAGAAGATGGTAGATTTTTTAGATCAACACCCGGAGGCTGGAGCTGCTGGCTGTAAAGTTCTCAATCCTGACGGCTCTCTTCAACTCTCCTGCCATCGGGGATTTCCTACTCCACGGGCGGCGCTGTTTAAACTCACGGGCTTGAGCACCCTTTTTCCACATAACCCCCGCTTCGCCAGTTATAACCTCAGCTACCTTGACCCCGACCAGGTCCATGAAGTAGACGTTCTCTCAGGCTCTTTTATGATGGTGCGAAGAGAGACAGTGGAACAGGTAGGTCCATTAGATGAAACATTCTTTCTCTACGGAGAGGATATAGATTGGTGCTACCGGATTAAAAAAGCCGGTTGGAAGGTATTCTATGCCCCCAGTACGGAGATAATCCATTTCAAAGGAGAAAGTGCAAAGAGGGCGCCCAGACTTAAATCCACGATTGCGTTTTACAAAGCGATGTACATCTTTGTGCGGAAACACTTTGGAAGTGGATACTTGCCCCTCCCGGGATGGCTACTAAGCTCGGGGATTGCCCTCTACGCCATCTTTGCCATTGTGGGCAGATTCATAAAGAGATTGCTGGTACCATTGGCCGATTTTCTTTTGGTTAACCTCGGGTTAGGGGTCGCTTTGTCCCTTCGGTTCCACTGGTTTAACTGGCCGCAGGTTCGCCTGCCTTCCTTCAGCACCCAACAGTGGCTTACAGTGTTTGTCGTCTTCTCCTCGATTTGGCTTGTCTCCTTTTATCTTATAGGACTTTACGATAAATATAAATACCATCCCTGGCGGGCCCTGACTGGAGTATTCATCGGGTTTGCCGGAATTATATTTTTAGTCTTCTTCCTTCGGGGCTATCACTTCTCCCGCTTAGTCATCCTCTACAGTTGGGGCCTGAACTCACTGCTGGTGGCTGGCTGGAGAGCAGTAGCTTGGCGGATTCTTAAGGCCCGCAAAAGCAGAAGATTGAGACGGCGAAAAGCACTGATTCTCGGAACCAAAGAAGACGCTGTTTATTTCTTAAATTTGGTCCGCCAACATCCTGAGCTAAATTACGAAATCCTAGGATTCGTGGGAGATTCTGACCACCCCGAGGATAAGGTAATCGAAGGAGTAAGCCTGTTGGGGACAACCAAGAATTTGCCAGAGATATTAAAAGAGTGTAAGGTAGATGAGATAATTGTTACTGCCCAGACAGTGCCTTACTCTCAACTGTTGAGTTTGGCCTCTGATTCGAAAAACCCGAATGTCCATTTCAAGCTTTTTCCAAGCTCATTTAGGAGAATAGTAGCTCAGAGTGGACAGATCAGAAGACCAGAGGATCTGCCGCTGATTGATGTTTCCTATTCGCCCCGGTGGAGTCTAAAAAGGCTGTGGCGGGAGATTTTTCGGTGAACTTTGATAGACTGGTAAGAAGTCCAAAATGCTCCCTCTCCCTTGGAGGGAGAGGGCTGGGGAGGGTGTTCCCCTCCCCACAGGGGAGGGGGAATGTGACTTTTTTACCAACGGATCAACTTTATGGAAAAACAGGAAGGGAAAGACGCAGATTCTGTATAATGTTACGATAGACTTGCTGTGGCTTCGCTTGGGTGATAGGAACCACCCTGGCTGTTACAGTCCCGCAGGGTGTTGGCAGAAATGGGAGGACAGTAACTTATAGAGTCCCCGTGAGCTTTGCACCTTCTTCGGGTTCCCTGCCTGCAGCAGGCAGGTTTGCGGTTAGGCAAAAACAGAAGTGAACTGAAAAAGGAGACAGATAGTGGAGAACGGAAATATCCCCCTGTTAGCAGTCACCGGTCGCACCCTGCCAGAGGTCTGGGAAAATTCTCTGCTAGAGCTCTGGCAAAAGGGGATTCCTATTAGAACTGAATATGACAGGCCCGAGGACCCTCCCAGCAGAGACTGCACTATGGTTATGCTGGTAGAGGAGCCATTCGCTGAGCCTAGGATCCATCGGGCCTTTCCTGCTGGACTGGAAGACCTGGAGATCTACCGCCAGGAAGTAGTCGATGGCGTGCACGACAGTTGGATTGCCCCCCAGGAGGGAAAGTGGACCTACACCTATCACCAGAGATTGTTCTGCTACCCCTTGGGGGAAGAGACGATCGATCAAATAAATTACATCATCGAAAAACTCTCTCAGGTGGACTACACCCGCCGGGCCCAGGCGATAACCTGGAACCCTAAACTGGATCCCTCTACCTACGACCCACCCTGTCTGCAGAGGGTATGGTTCAGGATCTTGAAAAACCAGAAGGGAGAGCCTGTTTTAAACATGAACACTCACTGGCGGTCTCGAGATGCCTACAAGGCTGCCTTTATGAATATGTTCGCCCTCACTGAGCTGCAAAAATATGTGGCAGAGAAGATCTCCCAATTCAGGACTGACTGGCCAAGAGTTATCCCTGGCCGCTATCTGGACATCTCCGACAGCTATCATATCTATGGTTCATATTTTGAGGAATTTAAGGGCTTTCTGGAAACAGTAGAGAAACGAAGTTTTCAGCAGAGAACTTGGACAACTCAGTTTGCCGAACCATTTTTCCAGGAGGCAAGAGAAAGGCTGCAGAGAGAAGTGCGAAGTAGGATCGGAAGTACAGGTAAATTAAAGACAACTTAAGGCTGGTGATCAGGGTTGAGAAAAACAGGTACAGCTGAGCTGCCGCTCCATTATGGGAGCTGTCCTCGCTGGCTTTTCGGGAGGATGAGCAAATTGGCTCGAGCGATTGCTGAGATAGTGGTCTATGAATTTGGGCCGGAAGAGCTGGTGAGAAAACTCTCTGATCCCTTTTTCTTCCAAGCCTTCGGCTGTGTGCTGGGATTCGACTGGCATTCCAGCGGTCTTACCACTACTGTCTGTGGCGCTCTGAAGGAGGGGCTTAAAGGGACGGAGGAGGATCTTGGCATCTTTGTGGCCGGTGGCAAGGGAGCTACATCCAGGAAAACCCCCTCAGAGATTGAAGCCTTCGGCCACCTGCTGGCCAAAGATCCAAAAGGCTTAATCTACGCCAGCAGAATGGCGGCTAAGGTGGACAGCGCAGCCCTGCAGGATGGTTACCAGCTTTATCACCACTGTTTTGTCTTCACCCGAAAAGGATTTTGGGGGGTGGTGCAGCAAGGTATGAACGAGCAGACCCGGTATGCTCGGAGATACCACTGGCTGGGGGAAGAAGTGGAGAGCTTCGTCTGTGAGCCCCACCAGGCTATCTGCTCCGATGCCCGTGGTGAAACTCTTAATATGGTGGCCCAAGAAAGCTACCAGGCAAGGTCTACAACTACATTGCTGGCCCAGGAAAGACCAGATCGACTGATCTCACAGCTAAAGGGGCTCCAGGGCCTGAAGCTGCCTCTCCGCCACCAGGTTCTGCTCCGGGATATTCACCCCGACAGACTGAACAAGATATTCCTTAAGACCTACGAACAACAACCTCAGAACTTCGAGGGCTTATTGGGCATAGAGGGAGTTGGCCCCAAGACAATCCGGGCGCTGAGTTTGGTCTCCGAGCTGGTCTACGGAGTCAGTCCCAGTTTCCGGGATCCAGCCAGGTATAGCTTTGCTCATGGCGGCAAAGACGGACACCCGTACTCGGTGGACAGAACCAACTACGACCAGAATATACAGATACTGGAGACAGCCATCTCCAAAGCCAAAATGGGGAATCGCGAGAAACTAGAGGCTATCAAACGATTGAGACTGGTTTAATGAGATTTATGAACCCTGAACATTATGATAAAGTTTGCTATTATGACATAACGGAGGTGAGAGAAGATGTTGGAGAACATTCACTGGCTGGGCCATGCCAGCATTAAAATATCCGCAGAGAGATTGATTTACATCGATCCCTGGAAACTGGGCAAGGATGAGCCAACAGCAGAGCTGATTCTGATAACCCATGCCCATTACGATCACTGTTCCCCAGAGGATGTGCAGAAAATATACGGTGAACAAACCACCGTTGTGTGTCCCCCGGACTGCGTCGCAAAGCTTCCTGGAAAGGTTGAGACAATAAGGCCAGGGGAGAGGCTTACTGTCGAGGGGGTGCAGATTGAGGCTGTCCCTGCTTATAATGTGAGCAAAGGCTTCCATCCTCGGGCAAATGGATGGGTGGGTTACATTGTAACAGTGGGAGGAAAACGGATCTATCACGCAGGGGACACCGATCTGATCCCCGAGATGGAACAGCTGAAGGTGGATGTGGCCATGCTTCCTGTGGGGGGAACCTATACTATGGATGCACGGGAGGCGGCTGAGGCTGCCAATAAGATCACCCCTCAGGTAGCTATTCCCATCCACTGGGGAGACATCGTCGGCTCAGTGCGGGATGCGGAAAAGTTCAGCCAACTATGTCGGGTTCCAGTTGAGATCAAACAGAAAAGTTGAAAGGGGGAGTGAAGAATGGGCCTTGCACTGGCTGTAATCTTCATTGCTATCTGTTTCTTGGTTGTAATGATAGCAATCTCTGCCCTAGAGAGCACCGGGCTGGAGAGAGAGCAGGCTCGCCTTCAGGCCCTTTCGGTATTTTTCGGCACCGGGACAGCTAACCCAACAGAGGCCCCCCGCCGGAGAAAGATCATCAATACCTTGATGATCTTAGGGAAGATCGGCTTCATTATTATCTTAGCTACGGTGGTGCTTTCTATAAAAGATAGCGGTCTGTTACGCTCTCTGGTTAACTTGCTGATAATCGGGGGGGTCTTCTATCTCTTCTATTGGCTCACCGAGTCCAAGGGGATAGCAGGGAAATTGCCAAGCGATATTTTGGCCAAAAAGCCAGTCCCTGAGGCTGAAGAGCTGGCCAGCCCGGTGGAGGAGATCTTCCGTCAACCAGAGGGATACGGCCTTGCAGTGGTGAGGATAAGGGAAGACTCAAAATTAGTGGGACTACCCCTCTCCCAACTGGGACTGAAAGAAAAGGCAGTGACAGTGCTCTCCATCCAGAGAAAGCAGAAGCTGCTACCCTTTCCCAAGTCCTGGTATAAACTTCAACCCGGGGATAAACTGACCTGCTACGGGAATTTGGAAGCAATTAACCAAATCGCCTGAGTAAAAAAGCCGAGACAGAAACCGATTTATGAAAATTCAGCAGCTAATAGCGAGGCTGCAGCTTAAGCCCGCCCAATCTTTAGCCCTCAGCTTCTTGGGGACAATCTTGCTGGGCACAGTGCTTCTAAAGCTTCCCTTTGCCTCTGCAGCGGGCAAGAGTACCAGCCTAATCGATGCCCTGTTCACTGCCACCTCAGCTACCTGTGTAACTGGACTGGTGGTTGTGGATACCCCCACCCACTTCTCCACTTTCGGACAGGTAGTTATTCTGCTCTTAATCCAGGCAGGAGGGCTGGGGATAATGACACTATCCACCTCCCTGGCCCTCATCTTCGGCAGGCGGATGGGGTTGAGGAACAAGCTGGCTATGCAAAATGTCCTAGACCAGGTGGATGTGGAGGGTATGAAAGCCCTCATCCTCTATATCCTGAAGATGACATTGGTTATCGAACTGATAGGTGCTGTTCTACTTTTTCTCCGTTGGGCTGGCAGTTTTGGAGAACTTAGAGCGGCATACTTGGCCATTTTCCATTCCGTCTCCGCCTTCTGCAACGCCGGATTCTCACTGTTTTCCAACAGCTTTATCAGCTATAAGTATGACCTTGTTTTAAATTTAATTATCACCTTCTTAATTATCCTGGGGGGGATAGGGTTCACCGTGGTGGCGGATATTCAACACATCTGGTTTGGCCGGGGCAGAAGCTCGAAGCCTGCCTCTTTAACGATCCACACCAAACTGGTGCTCATAGTGACTGTGCTTCTTTTACTGATGGGAACCATGGCCATCTTCTTCGGTGAATACCACAACTCCCTCCAGGGTATCCCCTGGGGCAAGAGGCTCCTCTGCTCATATTTCCAGTCGGTAACCGCCCGTACTGCAGGATTCAACACCTTGGAGATTGGCAAGTTAACCAATGTTACTCTCTTCATAATTGTAGTCTTAATGTTCATTGGGGCCTCTCCGGGGTCTACTGGAGGTGGGATAAAAACCAGCACTCTGGGGATCTTAGTGCTTTTTGTCCGGGCGATGTTCAGAGGACAGGAGAAGATAGAGCTGTTTAATAGAACCGCTCCGCAAGATATAGTGCGGAAGGCTGTATGCATCACTCTGCTTTCAGCCGTTCTGGTCTGTTTGTTGACGGTCCCCTTGTTAGTAACTGAAAAAGCGAATTTTATTCAAGTACTCTTTGAGGCGGTATCGGCCTTTGGCACAGTTGGGCTCTCGACGGGAATAACACCCCAGTTGAGTCTCACGGGTAAGCTTGGCATCGCCTTCTTGATATTTGCAGGCAGAATTGGCCCTCTTACCGTGGCCTTTGCTGTGGGACGACGGAGAAGACCACCTGGTATCTCCTACCCGGAGGCAAGAGTGATGGTGGGATAGAAAGACAGAGGGGGTGAGAGGGTGAAAGGGAGAAAAAACCCTTTGCACTTCTCCAATTTGTTCTAACGGGGTGGTAAGTCATTTTTGTGAAGGCTTGGTATTCTAATTCACAATTACGGGGTCGTTCTCCGGCGCAGCCGAAAAATCTCCTGTGATCGGATTGCGTCATAATATTTGTGAGGATGTGTAGTTAAAACAGGGGAGGTATTAGAAATGCAATTCGCAGTGGTTGGACTGGGACAGTTTGGCTTCAAAGTGGCCACCACTCTGGCGGCAAAGGGAGCGGAGGTGATCGCTGTTGACAGCAATCCTGATGTGGTAGAACAGATTAAAGATCAGGTCACTCAAGCGATCTGCCTGGATTCAACCGATGAAAGGGCACTCCGTTCCTTAGGACTTCAAGATATGGACGCTGTAGTTATGGCCATCGGGGAGGGTATTGAGGCCAGTATCCTGACTACCGCTTTGTTGAAGCGCCTGCGGGTGAAAAGGATAATTGCACGGGCTACCTCCCCCCTACACGGGCAGGTCCTTAAGGAAGTGGGCGCTGAAAAGGTGGTCTATCCTGAAGACCAGATGGGTGAACAACTGGCTAAGAGTCTCCTGGCTCCTCAAGTTGTGGAACAGATTACCTTGCAGACTGGCCACAGCCTGGCACAGATCCGCCCTCGAAAAGACTTCATTGGCAAAACCATCCGAGAACTGGATTTCAGGGCTAAATTTGGATTGAACATCATTGCTATTCACAAGAAGATTCCCACTGTAACCGAAGTCGGGGAGAGCAGTTTCAAAGTCCAGGTGAACGACTTGCCTACCCCAGAGGACAGAATAGAAGAGAACGATCTGTTGGTGGTTATAGGGCCTGACGAAAAAATCCAAAGGTTAGCCGAGGGATAAAAACAGATGAGTCTATCTTTAAAAAGGGGCGTTCAATTAAATCTAATCGTGATCTTCGCTGCCGTGCTGTTTATCGCCACGGAGGCGTATCTCTACATCAACAGGGAAAACGAAGAATATAGAACCGCTTGTCAGGCTGATCTCTCTGCCCTCCAAACCCTGGGATCTCTCCAACAACTCTTATGGAGAGCAGAGAAGGCAGAGAGAAATTTTCTGCTGACCAGGAAGAGGAAATATGCAGAACAGGCGCAGAACTCTCTGGTAGAGTTCCAAAAAGGCCTAACCCACTGGAAAGATGACCGGACCAGGGATGAGTTGTTAAAGTCCGCCCGCCAGTACGACCAACTTCTGGCCACGATGGTGAGTAACATAAACAGAGGCAGGATAACCCGGGGGCGGCAGATTTCTCTCCAACTGTCTGAGCTGGGGGAGGAGATTCGGAAGACGATAGCTGCTGTGTCCGAGAGTAAACTGATTGATTTGTTCTCAAGGATACAAGCCGGTCGGGGGATAGCAGCAAAAACCGTCAGGACTATCTGGGTGGGTTCCCTCCTCATCCTGATAGCCACATTGTTTTTCAGCGTAGTCTTCGCCCGCAAAGTCGCTCGCCCGGTGCAACAGATAACCGATGTACTTCAAAAGGCCCTGGATGGCGATTTAGGCCAGCGGACAGAATTGAAACCCGGAGACGAGATAAAGGAACTGGGGCAGAGTTTAGATAGGTTACTGCTTCAGATGAAAACCTTTGACCAGTTGAAGGTGCAAAAGATCACAGAAGAGAAAGAGAAACTGGAAGCTGTGTTAAACCTTCTGCCAGAAGGGGTTATTATCGCCGACAGCGAGGGCAAGATCAGCCTTATAAATAACTCTTGCCTCCGGTTTTTCGGACTTTCCTTAGACAGGGTTGTAGAAAAACCGCTCTCGGAAGTGGCCGCGATAGACAAGCGATTAAAAGACCTAGTTGCAGAAACATTCACTGGCCGAAAGAAAGTTACCGACAGAGAGGTGGAAATTTCTGTGGGTTTGAAGCAACCTGTACAAAAAAAAACACTTTTAGTTAACACGGCTCTAGTGCGTCGTCCCGACGGAGAGATTTCATATGTAGTGGTGTTCTTAAAGGAGATATCTAAGAAGGAAAGGGTGGGTTTAAAGGAGAAGATTAAACACGCATTAGGAGAGAAATAAAGGGAATGAGCCAGAAGGACAATGCTCGGTTGGTGTTGTTTGACATAGACGGTACCCTGTTGAGCACTGGGGGAGCTGGACGCAGGGCGATGAAAGAGGCCCTGGTAGAAGTCTATGGCACCTGTGGTTCAGCCGACGGTTTCCCCTTTGGGGGCAAGACCGACCCTCAAATCGTGAGCGAGCTTCTACTGCAGGAAGGGCTGTCTGAAGAGTTCATCCAAAACAATCTAAGCCTGTTTTTCACCAAATACATCCAACGACTTCGGCAGCAGCTATGCAGGACCCAATTGAAGCTCTATCCAGGAGTAAAGCAGTTGCTTTCCACACTGGCTGAAACAGAGGGGGTGTTCTTAGGACTGCTCACTGGAAACATAAGAGAGGGAGCCTGGATAAAACTCAGAGCCTTTCAACTGGGGAGATACTTCCAAACAGGTGCTTACGGTGACGACTCCCCGGACAGATATGAACTACCCCGCATAGCTGTAGAGAGAGCCTCTAAGCAGTTCAAAAAAGAATTCCAGGGCAGAGATGTGGTGATAATCGGGGACACCCTTCACGACATAAGATGTGCCAGCTCTATCGGTGCCCGCACTATTGCCGTGGCTACTGGGTGGACCCCATTGACTCAGCTTCGGAAACATAAGCCAGATTTCCTTTTCCCCGACTTCAGCGATTACCAGGAAGTAGTGAAGGCAATAACCGCAAAGTAAGCGCAGAGAACGCAAAGTTTTGACTGTAAATGGTAGACGAGAATAACTTCTTCTCTAACTGAGTGCCGTTCTCCTTGAGCCGTGCGCTTGAAGCTGCGCGGTTCGATATGAGCAGCAAAGAAGTTCTCTTAGCGACCTTTGCGCCTTCTTTGGGCTCTTTGCGGTTAGATCGAAGAATATACTATGGGGAACGTAAAATTGTTTGCAGCTCGCTGCGCTGTGGTTTCTAAATGCAATATTCAGAAAAAACACAACTAACCCAGAGGAGGTGCGATTTGATCACAGAAGTCTATGCTATGGGAACGCAGGGAGGGACAACAGGTGGTGGAGGATTCACTTTTTTAATCCCCTTTATTTTGATCTTCCTCGTCTTCTACCTCCTGCTTATTCTCCCTCAACAGAAGAAACAGAAGGCCCACCAGGCAATGCTCAACTCCCTGTCCAAGGGAGACAGAGTGCTCACCGTGGGGGGGCTTTACGGCACAATCGTCGGGATGAAGGACGGTAACTCTATAGTTATCTTGAAGATTGCAGATAATGTAAAGGTAGAGGTCTCTAAAAACTCTATCGCTGGGGTAGTGAAGCCAAAGGAGTGAAGGTGAAGCTGGTCTTTATGGGCACTCCGGATTTCGCTGTGCCCAGTCTGAAGAAGCTGCTGGAGGATGGTCACCAGATAGTGGGCGTGGTGACCCGTCCGGACAGGCCCAGAGGCAGGGGAAAACGCCCCCTCCCCTCCCCTATCAAGCA
>CAZQSC010000061.1:0-13262 GCA_964595705.1 uncultured bacterium
AATATCTACACACTGCCTTCAAACCCAATGAACTGTCCCGAATGCTCTTAGAGACAGGATTTGAGGTGATCGAGAAGGGAACCTTAGAGAGGCCAGTGAAATATTGCGCAAAACTCCCCCAACTTCTCTTCTTAATCATTAACTTGGTAAATCGTTCTTTAGTGCATAGTCAGAGACTTTCCTTCTGGGGGGATAAACTTTTTAATCTCTTAAGTCTTTGGACTTACGAGTTTGTCGAA
Organism: uncultured bacterium; assembly: GCA_964595705.1. GTDB lineage: Bacteria > Latescibacterota > MVCY01 > MVCY01 > MVCY01 > MVCY01. The sequence continues at coordinate 240 of CAZQSC010000061.1, forward strand.
TTCTTTGGGGTACAGCGGTTTTTAAACAGGTGGGTAAAAGAGGGGGTGAGGTCTTACGCAGTGGCGAGAAAGCCCAAAGAAGCTGGTGCCGATAAGGAGTTTTTAATTTGACAACAGGGGCGGAATATAGTAAATTTTAGCTATTCAAAAAAAGGATTTGCTATGTTGAGTATGACGGGATTTGGAAGGGCAGAGGCAGAGGAGAAGGGCACTAGGGTCTGGATAGAAGTAAGATCGGTGAACAATCGGTTTTGTGTGGTAAATGTCCGGTTGCCTAAGCTGCTGGCTCCTCTGGAGTGGAAGGTCACAGAGCTTGTTCAGCGCCACATCGCCCGGGGCAGGGTAGAGGTGACTGTAAACTGGGAGTCGAAAAGGAAACCGTCTCTGGCAGCTGACCTCTCGCTGGCAGAGGCATATCGAGATAGTCTGCTTAAGCTGAAAAAGACCCTACATCTGGCAGGCAAGATAGATATCGCCCTTCTTGCCACATTGCCAGGTGTTATCGCAGAGAAAACGGAGGAAGTTATCCCCGAGTCCCTGTGGGAATTGGTTCAGAGAGTCTGCCAGGCAGCCTTAGATGAACACCGAAAGATGCGGAAAACCGAGGGAGAGAAGATCCACCAGGATATAGCTGAGCGGATACACTTGGTGGACGAAATTGTGCGAGAGATCGAAAAACTTGCCTCGCTACAGGTCCAACAGCAAAGAGAGAAGTTGGATGCCAAGCTGCAGAACCTCCTTGTTTCCGGAAGGATAGATGAACAGCGCCTGGCGATGGAGGTTGCCCTCATTGCCGAAAGAACCGATGTCACCGAGGAGTGCACCAGGCTACACAGCCACAATGCTCAGTTCTTAAAGACCCTAAGTGAAGAAGGCCCGGTGGGCAGGAAGCTCGATTTCCTGCTTCAAGAGATCAATCGGGAGGCGAACACTGTGGGGGCAAAAGCAAACAACGCCTCTATCTCTCACTTAGTGATAAAGATAAAAGAGGAAGTGGAGAAAATCCGAGAACAGGTGCAGAATGTCGAGTAGATTGCTCTGGGGGTGTTAACCCAAATACAGATGAAAAACTTGGAGAGAGCATCACCATAGCGCTAGGCGTAAGGCGTCAAGTCAAATTATTTTACGCATCGCGTTTCACGTCCTTGTAGTAGGGGTGTCCATTGGCATAGCGGATTCTGCTCATTGTCCAGATTTCAAGTGTGCCTGGTATAACTGGGACTTTACAATCCACAGGTGTAGCAACAGAAAATGAGGGAGGTGATTCTTTTGGGAACGGCTTTTATCAGCATTGGGTTTGGAAGTATGGTCGCCAAACGGCGGGTTATTGCAGTGATTGCCCCCGATTCTAGCCCGGTGAGGAGGTTGAGAGAGGCAGCGAGAAAGGAAGGCAGGTTAGTTGATGCTTCTCATGGCAGGCGCACTCGAGCGGTAATCGTGACCGACAGCAACCATGTAGTACTTTCTGCCGTGGGAACCGAGACTATTGCCCAGCGGCTTAATGATGACTCCTTGGAGGAGAAGGAGCCTTGACTTTGGACAGTAAAGGTATGATCGTTGTTGTCTCCTCCCCTTCGGGGACAGGACGGACGACGATTATAGAGAGGGTATTGCGGGAAGACAGGAGGCTAAGATACTCAACCTCCGTAACCACACGTCCCCAGCGCCCTGGAGAAAAGGAGGGCAAGGATTACTTCTTTGTCTCGGAGAAAGAGTTCAAGCAGAGGATCGAAAGGGGAGAGTTCGTCGAATGGGCCGAAGTTCATGGATTTATGTATGCTACTCCCAGAGCTCCTCTTGTAGAGATAGTCCAGCAGGGCGGAGTTATAATCTTAGATATTGATATACAAGGGGCAATGCGGATCAAAGAGATGTTTCCCGACTGTGTGACAGTTTTCATCGCTCCCCCATCGCTGGAAAGCTTAGAAGAGAGATTGAGAAACAGAGGGACAGACTCTGAAGAATTGATCAGACGAAAGCTACAGGATGCGCTTCGAGAAGCGGCCAAAATCCCTGAATATGATTATCTGATTGTCAACGACGACCTGGACACAGCCGTTAAACAATTCCAGGCCATTCTGGAAGCTGAGAGATGTCGGACTAAAAGAGCTCAATATTCAATAACTGCTTAATTCCACAAGGTGTAAAAACAATGGAGAGAATATGGCAGTGATTCCCGTTGAGAAGTTAGAAGAAAGTGGAGCTAATCCATACGAGATAGCAATAACAGCGGCTAAAAGAGCCAGAATGTTAAGTGAACTCAAAGGAGAGCCGGAAACGGAGGAATCTAACGAAAGAGAAGAAAAACCAGCTATCCAGGCTTTAAAAGAGCTTGCCGAGGGAAAGATAAAATGTGTTTATCTGACGGAGAAAAGAAAGTAGGGTCTCTGGTTACCCGAAAGGTCATAGTGGGGGTGACCGGTTCTATTGCAGCTTATAAGTCAGCGGACCTGGTGAGAAAGTTAAAGCAGCGGTGGGCTGAAGTAACAGTAGTTATGACCCCTGCTGCCACCCAGTTTATCTCTCCTCTCACCCTGGAGACCCTCTCAGGCAGACCGGTTGCCACTGAGCTTTTCCCCTCTACCAGAGGGCCAGAGGTTCTGCATATCTCTCTTGCCCAGTGGGCAGACCTTCTGGTAGTAGCCCCAGCCACTGCGAATATCATCGGGAAAGTGGCAGCAGGGATAGCCGACGAGCTGTTAGCCACCGTGATTATGGCAACACAGGCCCCTGTACTCTTTGCCCCTGCTATGAACGCCGCTATGTTTAGCAATCCGATTCTGACCGCAAATATCTCCAAGCTCCGTCAGTATGGTTACCAATTTGTTGAACCAGAGGTAGGAGAATTAGCCTGCGGAGGAAAAGGTAAAGGGAGATTGGCACCGATAGAGACAATTTTGGAGGCCATAGAAAAGCTTTCCAGCCGCTCGTTGGAACTTTCAGGCAAGAAGGTCTTGGTAACCGCGGGCAGGACAGAAGAAGACTTAGACCCGGTGCGATTCCTCACCAATCGTTCCACCGGTAAGATGGGATATGCCTTAGCTTCTGAGGCCAAAAGGCGAGGGGCCGATGTTACCTTAGTCAGTGGGCCCTCCCGTCTGCCCTCTCCCCCAGGGGTTCGCCTCGTCGCTGTCCGCAGTGCTGAACAGATGAGCCAGGAGGTGAAGCAGTGGTTCCCCTGGTGCGATGTCCTGCTTATGGCAGCGGCAGTGGCGGACTTTCGCCCCCGGAATAAAGCAGCCAGTAAGATTAAGAAACGAGAGGACTTAGTGCTGGAGTTGGAGAAAACCCCTGACATACTGCTTGAAATCAAACCCTTAAAGGGAGACAGGATCGTAGGGGGATTTGCCTTAGAGACAGAAGAGGGCCTGGCCAATGCCCGCCAGAAACTGAAGAGCAAAGGTCTTGACTTTATTGTTCTCAATACCCCGACTGCCTTAGGGGCAGATACCAATCAGGTGATTGTTCTCGGCGCCGATGGACAAGCAGAGCAGCTTCCCCAGATGAGTAAGCAGGAGGTTGCCCGGAGAATCTTGGACAGAGTGGTTGGGCTTCTCAGGACCAAAGAGCCGGGGGCCTAAAGACGAAGGGATGAAAAATGGGCCAGTCCACAGAGATATTAGAGACTATCCAAATGCTTAAGGCTTTCATCAATCAGAGGATAGAGATGGGTGAGAAAAATTTGGTTGCCAAAGGGTTAACCGAGGAGCCAAGGTCACTGGAGCAGTTGTACAATTTAATCAAAGATTGCCAGAGGTGTGGACTTGCCCAGACCAGAGCCAACTTGGTCTTCGGCGAAGGCAGGGAGGATGCTGAGGTGATGTTTGTTGGAGAGGCACCGGGTAGAGATGAAGACTTACAGGGCAGACCCTTTGTGGGCAAGGCCGGGCAGCTTTTAACTCAGATTATAAAAGCGATTAAAATGAACCGAGAAGATGTTTATATAGCCAACATACTTAAGTGCCGTCCTCCAGGAAACAGGGACCCTTTGCCCGATGAGATACAGTGTTGTGAGCCCTATCTTAAACAGCAGATAGGAGTGATTAATCCGAGGATAATCTGTGCCCTGGGCAGGATAGCTGCCCAGACACTGCTTAAAACGACCGCCCCTCTTTCGGCATTACGGGGAAAGTTACATTCTTACCAGGGGACAAAATTGGTTGTTACCTACCATCCTGCCGCTCTGTTGAGAAACCCGCAGCTCAAACGGCCCACCTGGGAGGATATGAAGTTCTTGCGTAGAGAATACGATGGGGTAATAATTACTTAGTTTATCGCTTTCTTGTTTTTTTCCGATAGACGAGAATTCTATTATATCTACTGATCCGTTCGTAAAAAGTCGCATTTTCCCCTCCCCTGGGGGAGGGGAAAAAGGGAGGGGGAAGAAAAGTACTTGAAATATCGACACTTTCACCCTCACCCCTGCCCTCTCCCTGAAAGGGAGAGGGAGCATTTAGGACTTCTTACGAATCGATCATCTACTGTATGGGTGGTAATTCTTGGGATCTATGGGCTACGAGGTATAGGGAGAGACCGAAAAATGGCACGGCAACGGAATAAGAATCAAGAACTCAGCACCTACGAGCGGGTTCCTCCCCAAGCACCAGATGTGGAGAGGGCAGTGCTGGGGGCAATGCTGCTTGATAACCAGGCCATCGGGAGGGCGGTCGAAGTCCTGGATGAAAGTTGCTTCTACGATAGTTCCCATCGCAAGATATTCCAAGCTATCTGTGCCCTTTTCGAGCGTAACGAGGCAGCCGATCAGATCACTGTAGCCGAAGAACTCAAGAAGAGAGGAGAGCTTGAAGAGACAGGAGGAGTACTCTATTTAGCTCAGCTTACAGCAGAGGTGGTCACCTCGGCCAATATTGAATACCATGCTAAGATCGTCTTAGAGAAGGCCCTGTTGCGGAAGCTCATAGCTATTTCCACCCAGACAGTCACCGAATGCTATGAGAATACCGGAGATGTCTTTGAGATAGTAGATCGTGCCGAGCAGAGGATATTCAGCCTCTCGGAGAAAAGGTTAAAAAAGGGTTTTGTTCCCTTAAGGCCCGTGCTGCACGAGACCTTTGAAGCCATTGAAAAGTCACACGAGAAACCTACTACGGTGACCGGAATTCCCACCGGGTTTGTGAGATTGGATGAGCTGACCGCTGGGCTACAGCCCTCTGACCTCATTATTGTGGCTGGAAGGCCATCGATGGGCAAAAGTGCATTTGGTCTCTGCCTCGCCAGAAATGCGGCGGTTGAGGAGGGAATACCGGTGGGTATATTTAGCTTGGAGTTGGCAAATCACCAACTGGCCCAGAGGTTTCTGTGTGCTGAGGCCAGGGTTGACTCCCATTTAATGAGGACTCACCGTTTGCCTGACCAGGCCTGGGCCAATCTGAGTCTGGCAGTGGGGAGGCTGGCCGAAGCGCCAATATTTATCGATGATACTCCGGGACTGACGGTCTTAGAACTACGGGCCAAGGCCAGAAGACTCCAAGCTGAACATAATATTGGACTTATTATTATTGACTATCTACAGTTGATGACCGGCCCCACCCGGGCAGAGAACCGCCAGCAGGAGATCTCCATAATATCCAGGTCGTTGAAGGCATTGGCCAAGGAACTGAACATCCCGGTGGTGGCTCTTTCTCAGCTTTCCAGGGCGGTGGAGATGCGTGGGGGCAGCCGCCGCCCCCAACTGGCCGATCTGCGAGAATCAGGAGCCATCGAGCAGGATGCCGATATGGTGCTCTTCATTTACCGCCCCGCACACTATGGGATAACCGAAGACGAAGAGGGCAATTCCACAGAAGGAATAGCTGAAATCATCATAGGGAAACAGCGAAACGGCCCTACCGGTACAGTCCGCCTGGCATGGATTGATAAATACGCTAAGTTTGAAAATTTAGCCCCAGAATTCAGATAAGCTCAAATCAATCTTGTAAAAGCCTCTACTGCTCGGAGATAAACCCTGGCCTACTTTCCGTAGGAGGGCTCTCCAGAGCCCGGCCCTATTGATTTATGGTCCTCCAAAGGGAGAAAACAATGAGGAGCAGAATTGTCACCAGGACAGTAGCTTTGGGGTTAGTGTTTATTCTCTTAAGCCTTCTGTTCTGTACCTCCTCCTCTTCTTCCCCCCAGATAGAGGTGTATTTCAGTCCCCACGGAGGTGCTCAGCAGGCGGTAGTGGAGAAGATAGATAAGGCCCAGGCGAGTATAGATGTGGCGATGTATGCTTTTACCAGCCGGGAGCTTGCCTGGGCGTTGGTCAGAGCCCAGCAGAAGGGGATAAAGGTGAGGGTTTTGTTGGACAGTAAATTCAGCTCTTCCTGTGGATATTCAAAAGAGCACTTTCTCCGTCGACATAATGTGGAGGTTAGACTTCATCAAAGCCCCATGAAGGGAGAGGGGGCAGGCGGAGTATTGCACCACAAATTTGCTATTGTTGACCACCGCATTCTTATATTGGGTTCTTACAACTGGACGGCTTCAGCTGAGAAGAGAAATTGCGAGAGTTTGTTGATCATCACCGGATTCCCGGAGCTTATCGGAACGTTCCAACAGGAGTTTGAGAAACTGTGGCACCAGGGTGAGGTGGTAGGGGAGGAGCTTGTCCCAGAAGCGGTGATTTCCACTACTGATCTGAGGAGTTTGAGGAACTACATTGGCAGGTTTATTGCGGTTGAAGGTGAGGTTAAGGAAGTAGAGCATTCTGAGCGAAGTAACACCTATTTTTTAAGATTCGATGTCGTTCATCCTTGCTTCACTGCAGTTATTTTCAGTTCGGCGGCAGAGAGATTTCGAGCAGAAAAGAAGGATCCCTGGAGATATAAAGGCAAGAGGGTAAAGATTTCAGGACGATTGAGTGAACATCCTAAGTATGGGTTGGAGATCATCTTGGAGGATCCCATACAGATAGAAGAAGTGAACGATCAAGTGCATAGCCCGGTTCAGTCTGAGCTGGAAAAATGAGGGATTTGAAAATATTTTTATATTTTGCTTGACAAGAGAAGAACCGCTGCATATATTTTATAACTTCTCTATTTTAGTCTGGATTTTAATCTAGGGGCTAAATATTAGAAATACTTGAAAGGAGTCAACTTAATGGGCACTTATGCGGTTAAACAGACAGATATCCAGAGGAAGTGGTATCTTGTTGATGCCCAAGGGCAAGTGCTGGGCAGACTGGCCAGCAGGGTTGCCCAGATTTTGCGGGGCAAACATAAGCCTTTGTATTCCCCACATTTAGATGTAGGTGATCATGTGGTAGTGATCAATGCCGAGAAGATTCGGGTGACGGGGAAGAAATTCTCTCAGAAGCAATATTACTATCACACTGGATACCCGGGAGGGCTGCGGTCGGTTCCTTTTTCGAAGTGCTTATCCGAGAAACCGACCAGGGTGTTAGAGAAGGCAATTAAGGGGATGTTGCCTCACAATAAATTGGGCAGAAAGATGTTTGGAAAGTTGCGCGTCTATGCTGGACCTGAACACCCGCATCGGGCGCAACAACTTGAATCATTAGAGCTGTAAAAACAGGAGGGAAGAACAGTGGAGGAAGGTGTTTGGGTAGCTACCGGTGGGCGAAAAAGTTCCACCGCCTTTGTCAAACTGAAACCTGGCTCAGGGAAGATTATTGTCAACCGACGAGATGCCGCTGAGTACTTTGGTCGTCAGACCTTGTTGATGCTTGTTGAACAGCCTTTTCAGTTAACTCAGACCCTGGGCGAGTTCGATGTCATCGCCACTGTCAAAGGGGGCGGTCTGGCAGGACAGGCAGGAGCAATTCGCTTAGGAGTTGCTCGCGCCCTGCTTGCCTGGAATGGGTCGTTGCGAAATGTTCTGAAATCAGCAGGGTTTTTAACCAGAGACCCAAGGGAGAAAGAAAGGAAGAAATATGGACTGGCGGGAGCCAGAAAAAGATATCAGTTCTCAAAAAGATAACGGAGCTATAGTTACAATGAGAGAACTCTTGGAGGCGGGAGTCCATTTTGGCCATCAGGCCAAAAGGTGGAATCCTAAAATGAAGAGGTATATCTTTACCGAGAGGAACGGCATCTATATTATTGACCTGCAACGGACAATCAAGGGGTTGTCAGTGGCATATGATGCTGTACAGCAAGCGGTGGCCAATGGTGAATCAATACTGTTTGTTGCCACGAAGAGACAGATAAGCGATGTAGTAAAAGAAGAGGCAATAAGATGCGAGATGTTCTATGTTACTGAGCGATGGCTAGGAGGGATGCTCACCAATTTTGAGACCATCAGGCGCAGCGTGAGACGCCTGGAGCAACTAGAAAAAGCTGCCCAGGACGGTACTTATGAGAAACTTCCCAAAAAGGAGGTTCTCCAACTGGAAAGGCAGAAGCAAAAACTCGAGAAGATGTTAGGCGGTATTCGGGAAATGTCCCGCCTGCCTGGTATGCTTTATGTGGTAGATACGAAAAAAGAGAGTATTGCCGTCTCTGAGGCCAACCGGTTAGGCATTCCGGTGGTAGCAATTCTGGATACCAACTGCGATCCTACTGTAGTGGATTACCCCATCCCTGGTAATGATGATGCTACCCGCTCAGTTAGATTGATTACCCGATTGATTGCAGATGCTGTCTTAGAGGGTAGGAAACGGGCAGCAGAAAAAGTTGAAACACCAGAAGAAGAGAAAGAACAGACGGAAGCAGTAATTACAACTGTCAGTCAGCAAGGTACATAGATTGTGATGAAACAAAACGAAAGGATTGAGTATATGGCAGTTACCGCTGAGATGGTAAAAAAGCTTCGGGAAAAAACAGGCGCCGGAATAATGAATTGTAAGAGGGCACTCAATGCCTCTGGAGGAGATCTTGATAAAGCAATTAGCTTGCTTAGAGAACAAGGAATTTCAGTAGCTGCCAAGCGAATGGGCCGAGCAACCAAAGAGGGAATAATAACCTCTTACATCCATCCCGGTAGCAAATTGGGAGTGCTGGTGGAGGTCAACTGTGAAACCGATTTCGTCGCTCGCACCGGAGAGTTTCAGAATTTTGCCAAGAATATAGCAATGCAAATAGCAGCGGCTAACCCCTTAGTCGTCAAAAAAGAAGACCTTTCGGCTGAGATAATAGAGAAGGAAAAGCAAATTTATAGAAAACAGGCAGAAGGAAAACCAGAAACAGCTATTCAGAGAATCATAGACGGGAAATTGGAGAAGTTTTTTCAAGAAGTATGTCTCTTGGAGCAGCCCTTTATAAAAGATCCTAATATCTCTGTCAGGGACCTTCTTACCCAGACCATCGCTAAGGTAGGCGAGAATATTTCCATCAGGCGGTTTGTTCGCTATAGGTTAGGTGAAGATTAATCCACCAGGACAACAGTGACTATGCGGCAACCCAGGTACAAAAGGGTCTTACTAAAGCTCAGCGGTGAAGTGTTAGCCGGCCAATTGAACTACGGCACTGATCCGGAGGTGGTTCGGGAGGTGGCCGCGCAACTCTGTGAAGTCCAGAGGATGGGAGTTCAGATAGGTGTGGTGGTTGGGGCGGGTAATATCTTCCGGGGATTTCAGGCCAGTAGCAAGGGAATGGATAGGGTTTCTGCAGATTACATAGGTATGTTGGCAACAGTAATTAACTCTCTGATCCTTCAGGATGCCCTGGAAAAGCTGGGGGTGTATGCGAGAGTCCAAACAGCTATTCAGATGGAGAAAATAGCCGAACCATTTGTCAGAAAACAGGCAATACGTTATCTAGAGGAAGGCCAGGTGGTGATCTTTGCCGCTGGCACCGGAAACCCGTATTTTACTACCGATACCGCTGCTTGCCTGCGGGCCATGGAAATAGGGGCAGAGGTTATCTTAAAAGGCACTAAAGTCGATGGTGTCTATGACGCCGATCCTCAGAAGCATCCTTCGGCTCGAAAATTTGACCATATTGGGTATATCGATGCCCTGAACAGGGGACTAAAGGTGATGGATGCTACTGCTATATCACTCTGTATGGATAATAAGTTACCTATCATAGTCTTCAATATGACCAAAGGAGGAAATCTAACAAGGATACTAACAGGAGAACAGATCGGAACCCTGGTGGAGGAGAGCAATGGATGAACAGATTGTCTCAACAGTGAGAGAGAGGATGCAAAAGGCTGTGGAATCACTGCGCCAGCAGATGGCCTCCGTCCGGACAGGAAAAGCCAATATCTCCTTGTTGGATAAGATCAGAGTGGATTACTACGGCAGTCTTCTCCCTTTGAATCAGGTCGCCAGCATAGGTGTGCCAGAGGTGAATCTGATCACCATTCAGCCCTGGGACAGAGAAATGCTGCCTAAGATTGAGAAGAGTATTCTGGCCTCAGATCTAGGACTTACGCCCTCTAATGATGGCTCCATTATCCGACTGCAAATCCCCTCTCTGACTGAAGAACGACGGAAAGAGCTGGTCCGTGTAGTAAAGCGATTGGCTGAAGACAGTCGAGTTGCTATTCGGAATATTAGACGGGAGACAAATGAAGCATTGAAGAAGCAGGAGAAAACAGGGGAGCTGTCCGAGGATGATACTTATAGACTCATGGAAAGAGTGCAGGATTTAACCGACGAGTTTATCGAAAAGGTAGACAGTATTTTAAAAAAGAAGGAAGAAGAGATTATGACCGTGTGAAATCTTTGCCTGGAAGCATCTGACTGGAACCCCCAATCGGCCGACTTGTAAAACAAAATCAAATGTTCCCTATTAGGGATTTCTTTATAGATAGTGGGTTCATCTTTTCCATAAAGGTAACACCGGCATAGTACCTTTGGAGAGAGATGAACCTATTTTTTATTTGCCTTTGTTAGGTTAAAGCAATACTTCCAGACGGAGTTACTGCTTTAGCGGTTTATCCTCAACGGATAACTCCGATACTGCTTTCGTCATCCGGCAGAGAAAATTTGTAAAGAGGTGATATGGCTTCCACCTAATCTGCTTCTGGGAACCCAGAAATAAATGATATTGTAACAGGGTTTGAGAAAATTATCAACAACATAGACGAACTTCGGTAAAGGAGGAAAAGATGACTCCCAAAACAGTGAGAAGGATTCGTGCTAAGGTTCAAAGCTGGTCTCCATTGGCCAAGGGACAGATTATTGCTCAACCAGTGATTCGCCCTATTGTCTCCCAGGGTGGATACCATCAAAGGGGAATAAAGCAAGCAATGATCTGGACTAATGATAGAAAATTCTCCGGTTCCTTTGAGCTTTTAGATATAGAGTTATTTCAATCCGTTTACCAAGGCCAACTTAGAGACGGTGGCTGGCATATTTGGGGTGGAAACAATCTGATAGCTGATTTCAGCCAATTCAATCGTCCTGGGCGTTACCGAGTTAGGCTCCACCTTAAAGAGAGTAATGAGGTGGTAGAATCGGTCACTTTCCCCATTCGCTCGGCGTTATATCTGGATTTAGCTAAAAAAGGGGCAAGGTGGTATTACTACCAGCGCTGTGGGGTGGAGATTCCTGGGTGGCATCCGCCATGTCACACCAACGATGCAATGTTGAATGGTAGTGACTTCGATGCCACTGGCGGCTGGCACGACGGCGGAGATTACAACAAATGGACGCACTATGCGCATTACGGACTGTTCTCTCTGCTTTCCCTCTACGAGGAGAATCAGGGTATCTGGACGGTCGAAGGTGGCCATTTACCTCAACCATTGGAAGAAGCTGTCTGGGAGGCCGAGTATATCTGCAAGGTACAACGGGAGGACGGCACGCTATTATCAGTTGTTGGCCAAGGGGAAGACCCTTGGTTTTGGGAAGGCTCACCGGAGAAAGAGCCCAGAAGGGAGTTATCATCTAAATACGGCGGCGAAAGTTATTCCTCCACTACCCTGGTGGGAGCAGCTATGGCCCGGTTAGCCAGAGTATTAAAATCGATAGAATACGATTCACAAACCATCTCCAAGTATCTGAAAGTGGCAGAAAGGGCCTATCGACGCACTCAGGGGATGGATTTCTCTCAGTGTGATGCCTCCGCTCAGCGTGAATACCTGGATACCCAGGCCGGGTTGTTGCTCCTGGACATTGAAATGTCTAGAGTGACCGGGGAGGAGAAGTATCGAGCCGATGCTGAGCAGAGAGTGGAGAAAATTCTCTCCGTCCAGGATGAGGAAGGCCTCTTCTACGCAGATTCTGAGCGCAAGTTTCTTTCCCACCAGTTTGGCCACGCGTTGATGGCATTGTGGGAATTTCTGGGTTTTGCGCCTAAGAGCCATTTCCGCTCACCCATCATTAATGCTTTTTCTCGCTGGGCTGCCTATGCCGACCCTTTAATTAGAGTCTCTAATTTCGGTCAGTTTGGGGGATATGCTGAAGATGGCAGCGAGAGGAATTTACCCCCAGGGACCTGCTCTATCTATATTTGCTCTGCAGGCTGGGCCTTGGCTACCACCGCTGTTCTCTTAGAGAAACCAGATTATCTGCCGGCCGCTGAGCGCCAGCTTCAATGGATTGTGGGTTATAATCCGGCTGAGGTTTCCTTAATGGCAGGGGTAGGTCAGGGGCCGGGGGCTTATCACACTCGCCTGGCTACCTGCGAAGGACACGAAGATGGGGTAATCCCCGGCGGGATTCTGAACGGAATAAGAGGGGGAAACGGCACCAGCGACCTCAGCATGGGTGACAAACGCACTGGCAACCTCGTTCTCTCCGACGGCCTGCCAATAGATTATCCCATTATCGACACAGATGTCTACGGCTGGACTTATGCATACTTACCCAATGAATATTGGGTGCCTAATAATGGCTGGTTTGTCTTAGCTGCAGTGCAAGTGGAAAAAGCGATAAATATGCTCGGTTGAGCCCATTTTCGGCCCATGCCATTCAGATTAATACCCTGTCATTCTGAGCCGAAGAAGCCCTGACTCTGAACGAGATGAAGAGGAAGAAGCAGGGAAGGATCTGATTTTTGCAAATCTGGAGAAATTCTGAGACATTGAAATAGCAATTCCCCAGACGGAAAATTTGACAAATCCCCTGTTTTGTGTTAAATTTATTCTCCAGCCGGGGAATTTAACCAACAG
>CAZQSC010000062.1:0-3038 GCA_964595705.1 uncultured bacterium
AAGGAGGCAGCCCCACCAGGGAGAACGCCCCAATGGTAAAGGCTAAGGAAGTAAAGGGCATCCTCTTACCCATGCCCTCGAAACTGGAAATCTCCATAGAACCGGTGCGGTAGATCATATATCCTACCGCCAAGAAGAGGAGTGCCTTACTTAAAGAATGAGAGATGATCTGGAATAGACCGCCCACCACTCCGTACGAGGTGGCCATTCCCAGCGCAAAGATGATCAATCCCATCTGCCCTATACTGGAGTAAGCCAGAAGTCTTTTGATATTATTTTGACTGAAGGCGGACATTTCCCCCACAAGCAGGGTCAAAAGTCCTAAGAGTACCAGAAATAGGAAAATGCTTGAGGCACCAAATACGGTGAAGATAACCCTGGCTACCGCATAGATACCTACTTCAATGGCTATGCCGGAGAGAATGGCGCTAATAGAGGACGGGGCTGATGAATGAGCATCGGGCAACCAGGCGTTTAATGGGAATATAGCTGCCTCTACCCCCAATCCAGTAATTAACAAAACCAGAGGGACAAACACCGATATCGGGCTGACCGAATCTATATTTCTGGCGATATCCGCCATATTAAGGGTCCCAAAAAGACCGTAAAGCAGACCCACACCTATAAGCACAAGACTTGAGCCGATAGCCCCTTGAATAAGATATTTTACTGCCGATTCAACCCCAGCCCTATCTCCTAAATAAGCTACCAGGGCATAGGAGGAAATGCAAAGAATTTCAAAGAAGACAAAGAGATTGAATATATCTCCCGTGAGGACAACCCCTGTGGCTCCGGTGAGAAGTAAGAGATAAAGCATATGGTACTTCTCGGTAGCTCCCTCTTTTACCCCGTTAGATGACCCTGCCCCGTTAGATAACTTCGTATCTATACGGGGTGAATATCTAACGGGGTGAATATAATCTAATGCATAGATAGAAACCAAGAGGCCCACTAAAGCAATAGTAGCAGAAAAAAGAATTCCAACAGGCCCAGCTACCAGATTAATACAAAAAGGAGGTGGAAAGCCACCTATGGAGACAACAATAGGTTGCTCCAATACCTTAGGGATGAGCGATAAGGAAACAATGAGGTTGAATAACATCGCCACTGGGGGAATGTATTTCTCTAATTTTTGCGAAATAAACCCCAGTAGAGGAACCGCAAAAGCCAGACCTAAAGGCACAGCAATCAAAAGTACGGGGTTTACCATCTTTGTTCCCTTATCTTACGAAGATTAAGTGTGCCATAATGCTGATATAATCTAATAGCCAACGAAAGGGCTAACGCTAAGACAGCTACTCCGATAACAATAGCCGTGAGCACCAATGCCTGAGGCACGGGATCGACCATGCGGGCGGCTTCTATTCCGGGTCTGGAAAAGATGGGAGCAGTTCCTCGCTTAATGTAACCTATGGAGATGAGGAATAGGTTTACGCCGGTATCCAGAATGCTAAGGCCAATGATAACCTTGATAAGGTTACGCTTAACCAAAATAATATAAAGTCCGATAAATATGAGTCCAAAGGCGCCAATATAATAAATGTAGTTATTCAGAAAACTCATTCGCTTTCCTCCACTAAGTTATCTATAATGCTACTTAACTCCGAACCAACCTTGAATCCAATAGCAATATAGATAATAGGGATAATGCCTGCACTAAAAAGAGAATTAGGGGTCCCTTTAGGGAGAAAATTTATCAAAAAATAGCCGCCCACGGCTAAACCAACCAGTCCCACTATTACAAAAATCAATCCCCCGAAAGATTCTGCGAGTTTGCTCCCTTGTTCACTTATCCTTCTTCCCCGGCAACCCAAGTAAATCAAAACAAAGGCGGAGGCAATGATTGCCCCCCCTTGAAATCCTCCCCCAGGGGTAAGATGCCCATGGATGAAAATATAAGTACCAAAAAGGAGAATAAGCGGAAACAGAAACCTACAACCGGTATAGAGAATTAAACTGGCTGGCTCTATCTTTCTCTCAGATTTCTTTCTTCTGCCAGTCGTCAGCACTGCACCTAAACCAATAGCCGCGATAAAAAGTACTGTAACCTCACCTAAGGTATCAAAACCACGATAATTTAGCACCACGGAGGTGACTATGTTGGTCGCTCCGGTTTCCCGGACCCCTTTATCCACGTAGTATCTGCCTACTTTTGTTTTAGGGGCACCGAAAGGGATCCTGGTCAGGGAAACCGCGATTCCCCAGGCTACTATCCCTAATAGGAGGAGACCAATAATTTTTCTCATTCCTCGAACCTCTTTGTTCTTCTTATGGCGACGACAAACACAACGGTAACCAATGCTGCCCCGATAGCTGCTTCCGCCATGGCTACATCCGGTGCTTGAAGGAGATAAAAAAGGACGGCTGCTATCAAACTAACCAAAGCTGCAGCAATGACAGCGTTGATCAGATCCTTAAAAATAGAGGCGGCGATTGCTGCTATAATCATCAGGATTATCAAAAGGAAAGCAGGAATCATTATCTCTCCTCGTCCTGTTTTAACTCATCGTGAAGGGGGTTACACTCCTCAAATTCCTCAGTTTTATCTACAACAGTTCTATCACACAGAGGAACTCCACTCTTACAAGAAGCCCTGGCTATGGCGTGGCTGGAGATAGGATTGGTTACAAGAATAAATACAGCAATAAGTAAAGCCTTCCAGAACCAAGCTGGCTGCATTATCCCCACTCCGATAATGGTGAAAAAAGCTCCCAGAGTAGTGCATTTTGTTCCTGCCTGAACGCGGTTATAGACATCAGGCAATCTAAGTATTCCAAGATTTCCTAAAAAGAGAAATATAGCTCCAATTCCGGTAATAATTACCCCAAATAAATGCATTTAAATTCCCCTTTCCAGAAATCTAGCCAGAGCGACTAATCCGACAAAAGATATCATGGAATAAACCAAAGAAACATCCAAGTAAACGTATCTTTCGAAGATGAAACCTAACACAACGAGTAAAGCGACGATGGTTGTGGTAACCGTATCCACCGCTACAGCTCTATCCGAAGTAGTAGGACCTCTCAACATACGCAAAA
>CAZQSC010000062.1:3048-13214 GCA_964595705.1 uncultured bacterium
AAACACATATGATGATACCTGCCCCTATAATTGCTAGAAAAATGATCAGAGTTGCATTCATCTTATTCCGCTTTCCTTAGTTTCGTTATGGCAATTTGAGCGGCATTTACAAGCTGATAGGCTATTGGTGAGGCAGTGAGCATAGGATGCGTTCCCATCTGAAAAGTACACACTTCATCTGCTCTCATCTTATGCTGGATAAGAGCACCAATGAAATTCATCTTCTCACCGACTGTTGCTCCACCATAGACTTGTCCACCTATAAGTAAGCCAGTATCCTTCTCAAATACCAGCTTTATACCTAACTCCTTGGTGCCAGGTATACCACCAGGGTGTTTATCCGGAGCGGTGGCTTCGCCCGCTACAACATCTATGCCCATCTCCTTTGCCGCTCTTTCGGTCAGCCCCGCAGATCCCACAGCAAGATCGCCGAAACAGGTGGAAAATATACCTATGGCACACTCAACCCTCCGCCGAATGCCGAACAGGTTTGCTCCGGCTACCCTGGCTTCAGTAGTGCCCATTGAGGCTAATCTAACAGCTATGGGTGAACCACTGAGATAACATCTTTTTGCTGTACAATCACCGGCTGCGAAGATGTTCTCATCGCTCGTCCTCATAAAACCGTCAACCTGTATACCATCCTTTTCGTCAACCTCTAATCCAGCATTTAAGGCAAGCTTAACATTGGGTCTTACGCCTATCCCTAAAATCACCAGATTTGCTTTAAGTTTCTGACCGTTCTCCAGCTCCACATATTGAACACTCTCCTCACCCAGGATGGCTTTCGCTCTTCTGTCAGACAGAATCTTTATGCCTCTCTCTGACAACTTTTTCTCCACACGGATACATATCTCTTCGTCGCAGGCCAAAAGCAAACAGTGAGGTAGAAGTTCTATCACTGTTACATTTAAGTTACCTCTTTTGTTAAACTCATCGGCAAATTCTAATCCGATGAAACCTCCACCGATAATGACGACATCCTTGGCCTTATCTAAAGCCTGTGACAATTTCTGCAGGTATTCCACATCTTTCTTTACGGTAAAGACATTACCCAGATCAACGCCGGGCAATGGGGGAACTAAAGGCAAGGAGCCCGTTGCCATGACCATCTTGTCGTAACTGAGGACCTTCTGATTAATTGTGGTGAGGGTCTTGGCAGCTTTGTTTATAGAAGCGACCTCATCCACAACCAGATCAATATCGTTGTTCGAAAGCACGGTATCAGGAATTAGATTCTTCTCCGGGGAGCCAAGCGTACCGAAGATATAGGGTATCCCGCATGGGATTAAGACCTTTTCTTCCTTACGAATAAGGGTAATCTCGGCCTCCGGATAGTACCTTCTTGCCGTGATGGCTGCAGTGATGCCAGCAGGTCCTCCGCCTATCACAACGATTCTCTTTTCCATGACTCACACACCGAGTAATCTTATTTACATTCGGCTAATGTAGTATAGATTTCATGCAAATATCACCCTCAGATATCTCTCGAACCTCTCCCCTATGATTTTTGTAGCCTTATCTATATCTTCTGTCCTTACATTTATCCAATGCACAAGAAGCTTATCCCCCAGAATATCCAGCGTAAATGTTCCCGGCGTCAAAGTAATAGAATTGGCCAGAATCATTTTCGCAATATCAGACTCAAGTTGAGTCTTAATGACCACAATCCCGGGTCTTATGGGTATCTTAGGATGAATAACCCGGTAGGCCACATCAAGGTTGGCTTTTATTATTTCCTTGAAAAGAACAACTAAGTAGACAATCAAGAAGGCAAACCTTTTCAAGGTCAAAGGAGGAAATCCCAATTTGAGATAGTATTTATTTAACGACAAGGCTAAAACAAGGCTTATGAAAATACCACTAAACAGCTCCTGCCTGTTAAAAGTCGAAGTGAGGCACAGCCATATTAAAACCAGGAATAGAAAGAGATAAAGAAAACTCTTAGCCCTATTTTTTATAGACATCTTTGTGTTATCTCCGTATCTTCCGTCACTTATCTCTCACTTAGCCTCTTTGAAGCTTCTCTTCGTATCGCCACCGTTCATGTCGGCAGGCCGAGAATAAGGTTGTCTTTCAGCGTAGCTGCAGACTTTATGTCTGCGTAAGAGACGGAGTCACGCAGGCGCATCCATAATAATATAAGGGTACGGGTACAGTTCTCACTACCCCCAATCTACAGCATCTGGCTTAATTGCCAACAACTTATCGCATATTTAGTGAAAATTTTCACAAAATGCCTTAAAAAACATCACCGACCAAGAAACCAACTGAGGGTCTCCAGCTCGGTGGTCACATCCACATTTTGCAATTTCACACCTTCGGGCACTCCGATTTTGCAAGGGGAAAAATTCAGAATAGCCTTCACCCCCGAACTAATAAGTCGATCTGCCACCTCTTGAGCTGCATAATGGGGCACAGCAATAACACCTATCTTTACGCCTTTTTGCTTTACCGTTTCGGGCAGACAATTTATATCTAAGATCGCTACATTAGCCCATCTGGTGCCAATCTTGTCAGGGTCCTTGTCGAAGATAGCGATAATTTCAAACCCTCGCCTTCTGAATCCCGAGTAGGAAAATAGAGCTGCTCCCAGATTGCCTGCCCCCACCAGGGCCATCGGCCATTTTTTGTTTAACCCTAAGATCTTCTCTAAGGCAGAGACCAGCTTCTTTACATTATATCCTACGCCAGCTAACCCAAACTGTCCCAAATAAGAGAGATCACGACGCACCTGAGCAGCGGTCAGATGCAACGCCTGGGCTATCTGAGAGGAGGTAACTAAATAAATACCTTCCCCTTCTACTTGCTCAAGGTATCGCAGATAGAGAGAAAACCTACTAACTACCTTGTCCGGGAACCTCCCTTTTCCCTTCAAGCATCCCATTTGTCTAGTAAATTCAACAGCTAATAAAGCTACCGCTGGCTCCTGCAAAACTTTTGGACAAATATAATGCAGTTTTCTCTGCTCCGCAAGAAAAAAATGGCTGTCCGATGAAATTTTTTTAGAAAAGAGCGAAATATACCTGACTGCGTTTGCTATTATCAGGATTCGTTGGGAGTTACAAATAAAGCTTGACAAACAGTGCTTGGCTGGTTTATATTATTCACTTGTTCGGAAAAAGTCCCTAAGCCTGATTTCACCACAGAGAACACAAAGGACGCCTTATGCTCCAGATCATAAGCTTGGGAGAGGCCCTGATCGATTTTGTCTCCCTTAAGACCGGGGTGGAGGTAAAAGACGCACCGGGGTTTCTGAAGGCAGCTGGTGGGGCTCCGGCTAATGTGGCTGCTGCTCTGGGCAGATTGGGTGTGGACGTTGGCTTCATTGGCAAGGTCGGCGATGACCCCTTTGGCCACTTCCTCAAAGAGACCTTAGCGAACAATGGGGTGGACACTTCACAGATGCTCTTTGAGAAAAACGCCCGCACCGCTCTGGCCTTCGTCTCCCTTCGTCCAGACGGCGAAAGAAGCTTCTCCTTCTATCGCCATCCCAGTGCCGATATGCTCCTGGAACCCAAAGAGATAGATGAAAACTATATCAGCTGTGCCCGGATCTTTCATTTCGGCTCCATCACCCTCATCTCTGAACCCTCTCGTTCTGCCACTCTGAAGGCAATCGAATACGCAAGCCGCCACGGACTGGTCATCTCCTACGACCCCAACCTTCGGCTCAACCTTTGGGAGAGTCCAGAGCAGGCCAGAAGAGAGGCAGAGAAAGCACTCCCTCTGGCTCACATCGTAAAGGTGAACGAGGAGGAACTTAAATTTCTCACCGACACAGAAGATTTGTTGGAAGGGACCAAAAGACTCCAACAAGCTGGTCCATTAATGGTCGTGGTCACCTTAGGAAAAGACGGATGCTTTTTCTCTAACAAAAGAGGAAATTTGAAACTAGGTGGATTTAAAGTAGAGGCCATAGACACCACCGGTGCAGGTGATGCCTTCGTAGCTGCTCTGCTCTGGGCCTTGCTGGACTGCCTCCAGGAAGCAGAGGGGCTGGAACAGATCCCACTGGAAAAGATGAGAAAGATTCTGGAGTTGGCTAACAAAGCAGGAGCAATTACTGCCACCCGGAAGGGAGCTGTACCTGCCTTGCCTACCTTAGCTCAACTTAAGGATGACACATTCGTAAAAAGTCCCCGCCGTTGATTCCAACACAAAGCTACCGAGACGCAAAGGGAGAAGACATTTCCTAATAGGAAACCTTGAGGGGAAATTATGACAAACTTTACCACCGAGAGATTAACCGAACTTTTTTCCCGGTTTAATTCTGTGCGAGTGCTGGTTTTGGGCGACCTGATGCTGGATGAATACCTGTGGGGAGAGGTGAGAAGGATTTCTCCCGAGGCTCCCGTACCAGTAGTGGAAATAGCCTCAGAATCTATAGGATTGGGGGGAGCAGCCAATGTTGCCCACAACATAAGCTGTCTGGGGGCTATTGCTATACCGGTGGGGGTAATAGGGGAAGACAGCGGCGGTCGGAAGCTCCTAGAGAAGATGGAGCAGACGGGTTTCTCCACGCTCGGGGTGTTTGTGGACCGCTCCCGTCCCACAACAGTTAAAACTAGAATAATCGCCCGACATCAACATGTGGTCAGGGCAGACAGAGAGATCACTCGCCCTGTGGATGACTCCGTTGTCCGTTGGATAGTGAACTTTATCGCTGAACAGATCAAACAGGTAGACGCTCTGCTCATCGAAGATTACAACAAAGGAGTGATCACCAAGAGTGTGTTGGAACAGGTTATCCCTCTGACCGAAGGGAAGCTATGCACTGTTGATCCTAAGTTTCAAAATTTCTTTGATTTCAAAAAAATAACCCTTTTCAAACCCAACCAAGAGGAAGTGGAAGCTGCCTTTGGCATCAAGATCACCGCAGAGGCCGAGCTTCTGGAAGTGGGCCGCAGGTTGTTGGATCGACTGGAATGTGAGTATGTTCTGCTCACCCGGGGACCCGAGGGGATGTCGCTATTTGAGGCCGAAGGTGGTATGACTTCTATTCCTACGGTAGCAAGAGAGGTTTTCGATGTCTCCGGTGCTGGCGACACCGTTATCGCCACCCTGACGGTGGCAATGGCCGCTGGAGCAACGGTGAAAGAGGCAGCTACCCTGGCAAATCATGCAGCCGGAGCTGTGGTGGGCCAGGTGGGTGTAGTACCGGTCACCCGGGAGATGATCGAGGATTCCATCTTTAACCCCATAAAGCCTGAAAACTGCGAATAAACACAGAGTTCACAGGCAGAATATAAAAACTTAACCTTATTTTTGTATTAATCTCTGTGCACTTTTTAGTGAACAGCGTTGAACCATTTTATCTGCAAAAATATTAGGACAGAGAGAAATATGTTCGAGGTTACCTTATATTAATGTACTCTGTGCTCTGTAGGTGAAAGAGGAAATTTAGAATGCACTCTCTGCTGTTCCGAATAGGTCCTTTTGCGGTCCGTTCTTACGGATTGATGCTCGCCTTGGCCTTTTTCTTCGGGCTGTGGCTAGCAATAAAACGGGCCCAGAGGGTAGGGGTCAAACCTAGTCAAATGATGGATATGTCAGTATGGGGGATCGTTGTCGGCATCACCGGGGCAAGGCTGACATATGTGGCGTTTCACTGGAACCAGTTCTCCGACAACCTGATCTCTATCATCAATCCCTTTGGTCCGGAGGGATTTGGCATAGCCGGTCTGATACTTTACGGCGGGTTGATACCTGGTTTAGCAGTTGGTTTCCTCTATATGCGATGGCACCAACTCCCTTTTTGGAAAACGGCAGATGCCTTCGCCCCCTCTGTGGCCTTAGGGATATTTCTGGTGCGCATAGGTTGTTTTCTAAACGGTTGCTGCTTTGGTAAACCCTCTCAGCTTCCCTGGGCGATGGTCTTCCCTCACGACAGCCCGGCTGGCTCTGTCTTCCCCCATACCCCTATTCATCCCACCCAGCTTTATTCCTCTGTCTATGGACTGATAATCTTCGGACTTCTGCTTTTCCTGGAAAGGTTTAAAAAGTTCGATGGTTTCACCTTCTGGCTGCTGCTTGCCTTCTACGCAGCGGCCCGTTTCTCAGTCGATTTCGTACGCTATTACGAAAATAGCATGATACTGTTTGAGATTGGAAAGGTTCCCTTGCTTTTCAATCAAGGTGTATGTGTAATACTGTTTGTGTTGGCAGTGACAATGCTCCTTCTTTTGCGAAAACGGCGCATCTCTTCATGAGATTCCACCAAAATTCTGGGCAGACACTGCTGGCACAGCATCCCTACAGGCACAGTCCGGACGAAAGTGCCTAAAATCTTTCAAACAATTATGCCTTCCACTGGAAGGGGAAAATTGACGGAAAAGAAGCGCAATGGAAGAATCTTATGTCGATTTACACACCCACACCACCTGCTCAGATGGGTTGGCTCGGCCGGAGCAGATGCCCGACTTGGCTAAAAAGGCTGGACTTAAGGCAGTAGCTGTTACCGATCACGACACCACCCGGGCAATCGATAGGGCCCTGCAGGCAGGTTCTCTGTTGAATATAGAGGTCATCCCAGGGGTTGAACTGAGCACAATGCTGGACGACAACGAGATCCACATCTTGGGATATTTTATAGATTGGCAGAACAGAAATTTCGGGGAAAAAATAAGGAGACTGAGAGAGGGGCGTCTGTTTCGAGCAGAGAAGATACTTGCTCGGCTGAAGAGATTGGGAATAAACCTACATATAGACCAGGTTCTCGAAATAGCGGGGGAAGGTGTAGTGGGCAGACCCCATATTGCCGACGCCCTGGTCAGGGAAGGAGTGGTCTGTTCTTACGATGAGGCGTTTGACAGATATATCGGACAGCATGGACCTGCTTATGTACCCAAGCGCTTGCTTTCTCCGGCTGAGGCCATAGGTCTGATCGCGACGGCCGGGGGGGTGCCGGTACTGGCCCACCCTGGCACAGTACACAGAGACGAGCTGATCCCTCTGCTAGTGAAATGGGGCCTTAAAGGTATCGAAATTATTCACCCTATGCACACACCACAGCTCACCCAGCACTACCAGGAGATATCCCGTAGGTATGGACTGGTCTGCACCGGAGGATCAGATTACCATGGTAAAGGCAGATTGCTCAATGAAATAGGAAAATATAAAGTCCCTTATCAGATGGTGGAAACTCTCAGAAGACTTTCGTCTTGGTAGCTCTTCACTGCCTCTTTCCGCAGATCTTACACCTTATCCGTTTAGGGGAGAAAAGGACGGTTAATCCCAAAAAGAGGGTGGCTATTATAACTATCGCTGCTCCAGAGGGTATGTTAAACCAATAGGAAGTGAAAAGCCCTGTGAGACAGGAGGAAATTCCAAATCCCAACGATAAAGGGAACATCTTCTTAAAGTCGCCGGTCAACTGATAGGCTGAGGCAGCCGGGGTAACAATAAGTGCCATAACTAGGATAATCCCCACCGCCTTAATGGAAACAACGATAGCAAGGGCTATAAGGATAAGCAGAAGGAAGGAGAATCTATTAGCAGCAATACCACTGGCTTCGGCCATCTCTTCATCAAATGTAATAAATTGCAGTTCTTTGAACAAAAGGCCAACGGTGGTAAGAACCACCACAGTCAGTATAATGAGTAATTTTATGTTAAAATCTGTCACCCCGAGGATATTGCCGAAGAGATATCCGTAGAGACGGGCATCGTAATGTCTCATAAGTCCAATAAAAAGAATCCCTAAAGCCATAGTAAAGGCAAAGAAGATGCCGATGGAGATATCCATCTTCAATTCTCCCCTTCTGCTGGTGAGATGGATGAGTCCGGCGCTGACCAAGGAGAATATAACTGCTGTAAAAAGGGGATTTATCCCCAAGAGAAACCCCAGAGCTACCCCCCCAAAAGAGGCATGGGCAATCCCAGAGCCGATGAAAGAAAGCCCGCGCAGCACTACATAGACCCCGATAACTGAGCAGACTGTCCCCACAAGAACAGAGGCAATGAATGCCCGTTGCATAAATCCGTATTGAAGCATCTCAAGCATGGCGGTCCCCCACAATTACATAAGACCTTTCTCTGTGCCGATAGATGATAACCTCGCTCTGATAAAACGCTCGCAACCTCTCCTCATTCAGTATCTCTCCTGGTTCTCCAAAGGCATAAATCTTTTGATTCAAATACATTACCCGGTCCAAGTAGGAAAATATCGGGTTAATATCGTGGGTCACAAACAAAGTGGTAAGTTTTTGAGCTTGATGTAACTTATGTATGAGATTTACTATGCTCTGCTGGGTAGCTACATCCACTCCAGAGGTGGGTTCGTCCAACAGCAGTATCTGGGGATTACCCGCCAGTGCTCGAGCAATAAGAACTCTCTGTTGCTGCCCTCCGGAGAGATGCCCCACAATATGGTTAGCAAATTTCAGCATATCTACCATTTCTAACGCCTGAATAGTTCTTTTCTTATGCTCCGAAGACGGCCGCTTGAATAAGCCAATAGAGCTGTAGGTACCCATAAGTACTGCATCAAACACCTTTAGGGGGAAATGTGGGTCGATAGGTTTTCTCTGGGGGACATAGCCTATTCTCCTCCGATGATTTTTTCCCACCGGGCTTTGAAATACTTCCACCTCCCCTTCAACAGGTTTAACCAGACCCAGAATAGTCTTGAGGAGGGTGGTCTTGCCCGAACCATTGGGGCCAATTATCCCAATAAACTCACCACTTTTAATCTCGTAGGTTATGTTCCGCAGGGCCACTGTCTCCGGATAGGCAACAGTCACCTTAGAAAATCTTATTATTATCGGAGGCTCCATACTATTCCCTCAATGCTTCAATTAGCTTACTGGCATTGTATTTAATCATCTTAAGATAGGTATCTGTTCCCTTTGTGCCGTTCAGCAGAGGAGTGAGGATGATCACTTCAGCGCCGGTCTCCTTTGCCAGAGTTTGTGGAATATCGGAACTTAACTGCGGTTCGCAGCAGATTACCTTGATATGCTCCTTCCGTATCAGATCCACAAGATAGGTTATATGTTTGGCTGAGGGTTCCTTGCCTGGAACTCTCTCCACATAGTCTACGATCTGGAAGCCAAACCTCCTGGCGAAATAAGGCCAGGCCGGGTGGTAGGCAATAACCTTTCTGCTCTTGAGTTGTTGGGCTGCCTTAGTGATCTGCTCCGTCAGAGAATCCAGTCGGGCAAAATAGGCTCTGCTCCTCTGCTGGTAGTATTTCTCCCCCTGGGAATCGACCTTCACCAGGGCTTGGATGATGTTGTCGATCATAATCTTTGCATTTCCAGGGTCCAACCAGATGTGAGGGTTACCAGGGCTATTCTCTGATTTATCAACGATATTCACACTTTGGGATGCATCTACTACCAGCAGGTGTTCGTTGCGGGCGTTTTTCACCACACCCCCCACCCATTCTTCCAACCCCACCCCAACCTTCACTAAAATATCAGCCTGATGGATATCTGCCACATCGCCTGGTTTAGGCTCATAGGTGTGTGGATTTTCCAGACCGGTAAGAATGCTTTTCACCTCCACCCTCTGACCGCCGACATTTCTCACCCAGTCAGCCAGAGTTTGGGTGGTAGTTACCACCTTCACCTTACCCTTTATCCCTTCTGGTGTGTCTCTGGAACAACGGAAGTCTGACATAAGGGTCACCACCAGCAACAAGTAAAGGACAAAGATTGAGCGGAGATTACCATACTTTCTTCTCATTGCCACAGCTCTGTTTTTATAAGTATCGCACTGATCACTATAGAAGATCTCCATCGGTTGAAAATTATTTTCAACTAAAGACAAAAAATGAACCCTAAGTTTTCCCCTGACAATGGGCACAGTAGCCAAACAGACTTAAACAGTGATCGGTCACCGTAAAGTCCATTGTCTTCTCGACTTCTTCCTTTATCTCCTTGACTAAACACACCTCAGTAGGCTGCACCCCACCGCAACGGAGACAGATCAAATAGTGGTGATGCCGATCCGATGCCACCTCGTAGCGATCACAGCCTTCGTGAAAGTGGACATGATTTACTAACCCTATCTGCTGTAGTAGGTTTAACGTCCGGTAGACCGTGGTTAAGCCGATCTTAAGTTTATTATTTTTAGTAATCTCATAAATTGCCTCAGGAGTCAAGGGATTACCTTGATTTGCTGTCAGTATCTCCAAAATAGCTTTCCTTTGTGGGGTTAAC
>CAZQSC010000063.1:0-13203 GCA_964595705.1 uncultured bacterium
CAGGTGTAGCCGAGACATCAGAGTCGCTTCCCTTGAGCCAGTTTATGTTATCCCAGAACTGGCCCAATCCCTTCAACTCTAGCACCATCATCGGTTTTAGGCTTCCTGCCCCCGGACCTGTCTCTCTGAGGGTTTTCAACCTCTTAGGTCAGCAGGTACACCTGCTGGCAGGCGACCCCTATGAGGCCGGCACCCACTGCCTCAACTGGGACGGTAGAGATAGCAGTAGCAAAGAGGTGGCAAGCGGTATCTACTTCTACCGGCTGGTGGCAGAGGATGGACGCTGGAATTCGACAAAGAAGATGCTGCTTCTGCGTTAAATTGAACTTCCATAGAGTGCTCTGCAAAACCAGAGTCGGCGGGGAGTAAATCCCCGCCCTACGAAACTTATTACGTTTCGGTTCTCCTTTCTTTGTGGGAGGGCTCTCCCGAGCTTGATTAAAACACGGGGGGACAAGCCCCCTGCACTGCGGCGTTTGATATTGAATCCCGTCTGTGACACCTCAGTTACTCTCTAACATCCTCACCACAATCTCTGCTGCCCTTTGAGCAGCACCTTTGGGACCAAGCCTCTCTTTCACCTCTGTCAACTGTTGGCGCATTATTCGGATGCGATCTCTGTCCTTCAATATCGCCAGGGCCTCCGCTGCAATCCTCTCTGGCCTGGCCTGAGTTTGCACAAATTCCGGGACAATCTGCTTGCCCGCCACGATGTTAACCAACCCAATATTGGAGACCCTGGCCACCGCTTTCCCAATTAGGTAGGAGAGGGGGGCTACTTTATAGAGGGTGAGCATCGGCGTGCCCAGGATCGCCGCCTCCAAGGTCGCTGTCCCCGAGGCCACCAGAAGCAGGTCTGCATGTGCCATCATCTCGTAGGGTGTCTCTTCCATAATTTTTGCCTCAAAATCTATTCCTTTCATAGCCCGCTGGTAGAGAGAAACATCCACTTCTTCTACCCGGCTTACTGCCACCTGGAGCCCAGCAACCTTCTGCTTCAGGATCCTCACCGTCTCCACCATCACAGGAAGCAGTCTCTTCACCTCCTCTCTCCGGCTGCCAGGAAGAAGTCCAAGCAGAGGAGAACGGAACGAAAGCCCCCACCGTTTACAGAACTCTGCCTTGGACAGCTCTGATTTAACTACATCCAGCAGAGGATGTCCGACGAACTCTACATCTACTCCGTATTCGGTGAAGAAGGGAACTTCAAAAGGAAGAACGACCACCACCTTCGATACCCGGCGGGCAATCTGCCTGGCCCGGGAGCGCCACCAGGCCCAGACCTGGGGGGCAATGTAGTACATCACCGGAATGCCCAGGGTCTTCGCCTTTTTTGCTAACATCAAGTTAAATCCTGGGTAGTCAATCAGTATCAGCAGGGCGGGCCGTCTCTGCTCCAGGAGGGATACAGCCTGGGAGAGGGTCCGATACAGCAGGGAGAGCCGGCCGATCAACTCGGTAAATCCTATAACAGCTAACTCTCCCATCCGGCAGATAAGTTCCACCCCGGCCTGCCGCATCCTGGGACCGCCGATTCCAAAGAACGAAAGATCAGACCGCCTTTGCCTGATCTCTCCTACCAGGCGGGAGCCATGGAGATCGGCTGAGGGCTCTGCCGCCACTATCATAATCGCAGTTGAGTCCCGTTTCACCTTCTTGACCCCACATCAGTCGTAGAGTATCCCCTCGAAAACCACCTTGGCGTCTCCCTCTAAGAACATATTTTTTGCTTGCTTATCCAGAATGTCGAAGTAGACCTTCAGAAGGGCGCCACCCTGGGTAGTGGCTTCTACTGGGGATTTCAACCTGCCCAAAGCGGCCCCAACCACCGCTGCTGCCACTGTACCGGTTCCGCAAGCAAATGTCTCCGCCTCTACCCCCCGTTCGTAAGTGCGAATCTTAATCTGACCTTGATTGATAATCTGGACGAAGTTGGCGTTTGCCCCCTCGGGCATAAATCTCCTGTGATAACGGATCTCCTCGCCCAGTTTCTTCACATCAATGGCGGCAACATTGTCCACAAAAAGCACCACATGAGGCACCCCAGTGTTGATGAAATTGACGCTTATCTCCTGTCCGTTTAGTTCAATGGGAAGATGAAGGGAAAGGTCACGAGGGGCTTGCATCCGGAGTTTTACATTTTCTCCACTCACCTCGGCATAGTGAATGCCGGAGACCGTTTCGAAGGACATTTTAGCAGGGGCGATCTTCTTCAGGTAGGCATACCTTGAGATACACCGTCCGCCATTGCCGCACATTTCGGCCTCTCCACCGTCGGCGTTGTAGTAGCGCATCTTAAAGTGGGCACGATCGCTATTTTCTAAGATGAGAACCCCATCGGCGCCCACAGAGAACCTCCGCTGACAAATGCGCCGGATGAACTCGGAGCGCTCCTCGGGTATTTTACCGTCTCGATTGTCGAAGACAATAAAGTCGTTACCTGCACCGCTCATCTTGGTGAACTTAAACCTTGCCATCAGTGACTCCTACGTACGTGATCGGTGAGTGGCTACCATTTATCACTCACCAGTAATTAAGCACTTAGGAAATCCGGTTGCCCGGTCATCCAATCCCCCTCTACCGATTCTCCTCTGACTAAATCCTCGTAAGTTTCTCTTTTTCTGATTATCCTGTAGCGAGGACCGTCGACCAGCACCTCGGGACACCGCGGCCGGGAGTTGTAGTTAGAGGACATAGTGGATCCATAAGCCCCGGCGCTCATCACCGCCAGCAACTCACCTGGCTTGGGCAGGGGTATCAATCTCTCCTTGGCTAAAAAATCGCCCGACTCGCAGATGGGGCCTACCACATCGGCCTTTACCCTCGTTGAGTTTGATTTAGTTACCGGTTTGATCTGGTGGTATGAACCATAGAGACTGGGGCGAATCAGATCGTTCATCCCGGCATCCACGATAACAAACAACTTCCGTGGGGTCTGTTTGATGTACAGCACTCGAGTAACTAAGATCCCGGCGTTTCCCACCAAAGAACGCCCGGGTTCGAATATTATCTTACATCCTGTTTTAGCCAACACAGGGGCAATTGCTCCCGCCCATTCCGAAGGTTCCGGCGGGGTTTCATCCTCGTATCTGATCCCCAATCCCCCACCGATATCTATGTATTTGACATTAATATGTTCATTTCTGAGGGCTTGGACTAGCTCGGCCAGCCTTTCGGCACCATCCAGAAACGGTGCCAGGGTGGTTATTTGTGAACCTATATGAGCATCGACACCCACCACTTTAAGGTTCTTCATTCCGGCGGCAATTTTGAAGCTCTCCCGAGCCTGGGAATAAGGGATGCCGAACTTATTCTCTTGGAGACCGGTGGCGATGTAAGGGTGGGTATGAGGATCGATATCCGGGTTTATCCTCAGCGCCACCGGTGCGATTCGACCCATCTGACCGGCAATACGGTCAACAGTCTCCAGCTCAGGAATCGACTCTACATTGAACAGAAGAATCCCTTCCCTCAAGGCGTATTCTATCTCTGATTCAGTTTTGCCCACCCCTGAATAGACTATATGCTCTGGGGGAAACCCCGCCTTAAGGGCGCGGAACAGCTCTCCCCCCGAGACCACATCAGCCCCTATTCCCTCCTGGGCTAAGATGTGGAGCAGAGCTAAGTTTGAATTGGCCTTGACAGAATAACAGGTCAGGTGCTCCAGAGTACCAAAGGCCCGATGGATGCGGTCGCAGTGGCGCAAGAGGGTGCGCTGACTGTAAAGATAAAAGGGCGTCCCCACCCTCTGGGCTACGGCAGCAATATCCGTCTCCTCACAGAAGAGTTTGCCATTGTGGTATTGGAAGAAATGCATCTTCTCTCCTGATAATGATAGTCAGTACGTCATTAGTTATTGGTTATTAGTTATTGGTTATTGGTTATTGGTTATTGGTTATGGCCAACTTCACTCACCACTCACCAATTAACCAATCACCAGTTAACCAATCAGTTAGAATCTAATAGTCTTCATCCTTCTGGCCGCCTCCTGCAGCCGGTCGGTCTCCACGGTAAGGGAGAGTCTTATGAACCCTTCACCGTATTGGCCGAATCCGATGCCAGGGGTGACCACCACTCCGATTCTTTCGATAAGCTCGGCAGCGAACTGGGTAGAGGTAAAGCCTTGAGGCACAGGGCACCACAGGTAGCAGGTTGCTTGTGGCGGATCTGCCTGAAGTCCCATAGAATGCAATGCTTCCAGCAGCAGATCCCGGCGCTGTTGATAGATACTCTTCTGTTGTTCCACGCACTGTTGCGGCCCCTCCAGCGCCTGGATACCAGCCCACTGCACTGCCTGAAAGGCCCCGGAGTCTATGTTGGTCTTCACTGCCCCCAAGGCAGCGATAATATCGGCGTTGCCGGCCGCAGCACCTATCCTCCAGCCAGTCATATTATAGGTTTTAGAAAGTGAATAGAACTCCACTGCTATCTCCAAGGCCCCTTCGGTCTCCAGGAAACTGGGGGCACAGTAGCCATCAAATCCCAACTCTAAATATGCTGCATCATGACAGACAACAATGTTGTAACTCCTGGCAAATTCCACTACCTGATGGAAAAAGTCTAAACTAGCCACCGCCCCCGTGGGATTGTTAGGGTAGTTGAGGAACATCATCTTGGCCTTTCGGGCTGTATCAGAGTCTATGGCCCCCAAATCGGGGAGAAACCCGTTCTCCTTCAGCAGGGGCATAACCACAGGGTCTGCTCCGGCCAGAATGGCGCTGTTTTTGTAAACCGGGTAGGCAGGACTGGGCACTAAAACTGTATCCCCTGGGTTCACAAAGGCAAACGGAATGTGGGCAATACCCTCCTTGGCGCCGATGAGGGTTATTACCTGGGTCTTGGGATCTAAGTCAACCCCAGCTCTATTCCTGTACCACCTGGCAACCGCCTCCTTAAACTCCATCATTCCGCTGTAGGAGGGGTATCGGTGGTTGGTCCTGTCGTAGGCAGCCTTACACAACTGGTCGATGATGTGTGTTGCAGTGGGCTCTACTGGGTCACCCACACCTAAGTCAATAACATCCACCCCCTTCCCAACAGCCTCTCGTTTTTTGCTATCCACAGCGGCAAAAAGATAGGGAGGCAGGGCTTTGATTCTTTCGGATATTTCAAATTTAGCAGACATACTCATATCCTTTTGCTCTCCAATGTTGTTTTTTTCACCGTGGCTTTTTAGCGTTCCCAGATCTCTTTTGCCCTTGTTCTACCAGTCACCAGCTCACCAATCACCACTCACCAATTTCTATGAGGTTTCGCTCATTAATTCGATAAACTCTTCGTTGCTCTTGGCCCTCTTCAATCGTTCCAGCAGAAATTCCATCGCCTCATCGGAGGGCATCTGGCTGAGCACTTTTCTCAACAGCCAGGTTCTGTGCAACTCCTTTTCTGAACGCAGAAGCTCCTCCTTTCTTGTCCCCGAACGGTTCACATCAATAGCAGGGAAAATGCGTCGGTTGCTCAGGTTTCTGTCCAGTTGTATCTCCATATTTCCTGTTCCCTTGAACTCTTCGAAGATAACTTCGTCCATACGGCTTCCAGTCTCAATGAGGGCGGTGGCGATAATGGTGAGGCTTCCTCCTTCTTCGATCTTCCTGGCAGCACCGAAGAATCGTTTAGGCCACTGGAGGGCATTAGCATCTACCCCCCCGGAGAGAACCCTTCCGCTGTGAGGGATAATGGAGTTGTATGCTCGGGCCAGCCGGGTGATGCTGTCCAACAGGATAACCACATCGTGTTTGTATTCAACCAATCTTTTAGCCTTTTCCAACACCATCTTAGACACCTGCACATGTCTTTCTGGCGGCTCATCAAAGGTAGAACTTATCACCTCCGCCTTCACCGAGCGCTCCATATCTGTCACCTCTTCTGGGCGCTCGTCAATTAAAAGAACAATCAGTTTTATCTCGGGGTGATTTTTAATAATGCTATTGGCCATCTCTTGCAGAAGCATCGTCTTACCAGCAAAGGGAGGAGAGACAATAAGACCCCGTTGTCCTTTTCCAATAGGTGCCAAAAGATCTACAATTCGAGTGGAAAGTTTTGTTGTGTCCGACTCCAGCTTTATCCTCTCATGGGGGTGCAAGGGGGTGAGGTTGTCGAAAAGGACTCTCTGCTTGGCCAGCTCCGGGTCTTCAAAATTTACCGCCTCCACCTTCAGAAGGGCGAAGTAACTCTCATTCTCTTTGGGAGGGCGGATTTGACCATAGACTGTATCTCCTGTCCGCAAGTCGAATTTCTTGATCTGGGAGTGGGAGATATAGATATCATCCGGACCGGGAAGGTAGTTGTAAGCAGTGGAACGGAGAAACCCATACCCATCGTCCAGTATCTCCAAAACCCCTTCCCCGAACAGTGGACCTCCCTCTTCCGTCTGCGCTTCCAGGATCTTAAATATAAGCTCCTGCTTTCTTAAACTGCCGTAGTCGGGGATCTTAAATTTTTGCGCCAGCTTCCCCAACTCAATGATGTTCATTGTCTTAAGTTCAGCAATGTCCATAATGGTTTTCTCCCCAAAATTATAGGATTTACATAAATCCAGCCTTGCTTTGTTCGTTGAGAAACTAAAGAGAAGCAACTGGAAGGGAATCAAACAGTGGAACGAACGGAGAGGAAATTGCTTGAAAGATACACAATGGTCCAGCGGTTGTCAAGGTTTTTTTGGTTGACTTGACGAAAAATAGGAGCTCAAGGTTCTGCCTTTGAGTTCTTATTGCCCTGACCGCTTCCCCAGAATTCTTTCTCAATCTCCTTTTTCTTCTGTTCTATGTATTCGTCTATGCGAGAGGTTATTCCCTCTAAGCTCTCCAATTTTCTCACTCTTTCTTCTATTTCTTCCTCTTTTTTCAGCACTAGGCGGACAGCTTCGGCCACTGGGTCAGGGAGCTTGCCGTGTTCCAGGTCGATCACTGGCTTCCGATGCTCTTCTACTACTCTGCCGGGTATGCCCACCACAGTGGCCCCCTCGGGTACATCTCGGATCACTACCGAGCCTGAGCCTATCTTTGCCCCTGATCCGACCTTTATTGCCCCCAGGATAGTGGCCCCTGCGCCCACCACCACATTATTGCCCAAGGTAGGGTGTCTCTTCTCCTTTTTCAGGGAGGTCCCTCCCAACACTACCCCCTGGTAAAGAAGGCAATCGTCACCGATCTCTGCAGTCTCTCCAATTACCACTCCCATTCCGTGGTCGATGAAGAGTCTCCTGCCTATCTTCGCCCCGGGATGGATCTCAACCCCGGTGAGCCATCTGCTGAGATGGGAGATGAACCGGGCGACCAGATACCTGTTCCGCCGATAGAACCAGTGTGCCACCCGATGCAGCCATACGGCATGAAGCCCCGGATAGCACAGGATCACCTCCAATACGCCTTTGGCTGCCGGGTCCCTGTTGAAAACAGTTTGGATATCTTCCTTAATCGTTCTGAACATAGCTGCCTCCTGCCTGGCAATATACAACAAAAACCGTCAGATGTAAAGGGATTTTTGTGCGAATTCATCTACGCGACAGAAACTATGAAGTTATCTCCATATTTTTCACATCCTTGTTGAGCTATTAGATTCTGTCGAAAAATAGGTTGTTGTCGGTAGCGTGAAGCTTAACCTTCACTTATGGTGAGTCTCAGATCGTTTACCCAAGGTTAGTACTCAATTTTAGTTGGATGCGGTCAGATGTTCTGCCAGATTCTATTTTCCGACAGAATCTTCTCAGTAGTTGAATCCACTTCGGGGGCATCTGGATCTACTAAACAGGTTAGTCCACACCAAAGGATGAAACCGCAGCAATTGATTTAAGAGAGGAATTGTCAGAAATGTATTGACAGGGCTGGATGGATATTATATTTTTAGGATTATTCCGCTGCTGATTATCTTGGCACTTGCTAACCGGCTTTTAGTGAAAGATGATCCTTCCATGCGGAAGCTAGACAATTTCTCTGCATTTTACGAAAGAGACAAATTATTAACTACATCGAAGAGGAGGTGAAGTAATGGTTGAGTTGTTCAACAAGGGGGGGCTTTTTATGTGGCCCCTGTTGGGGTGCTTAGTAATAGGGGTAGCCTTCGTTTTTGAGCGCTTCTGGAGTCTAACCCGGGCCTCGATTAATGCCAAGAAGTTCTTCGCTAAGGTCCAACAGTCGCTGAAAGACGGGGGCGTTGAGGATGCTATTGAGGTCTGTGCCAACACCCGGGGGCCTGTTGCCTCGATATTTCACGCCGCCCTGCTGAAGGCCGACCAGGGATTAGAGCGGATGGAGAAAGCCATTGAGGATGCCGGTTCTATAGAGATGGCCTTCTTAGAGAGGGGCATGATCTGGCTTTCCACCATTATCAGCATCGCTCCCCTTCTGGGTTTTCTGGGCACCGTCAGTGGGATGATCCGGGCTTTCTCCGCTATCGCCCGCAGAGGTGATGTAGAACCCAGCATCGTCGCCGGAGGTATCTCCGAGGCCCTTATCACCACCGCTGCCGGACTGGCCATCGCTATTCTGATTCAGGCATTCTACAACTTCTTTGCCTCCAGAATCGACAGAATAGTGATCGATATGGAAGAGAGCTCCATCGCACTGGTTGATACCTTAGTAGAGATGGGATATACTAAACAGAGTCAGAGTGGAGAGAGGGAAAAATGATTCCCAGAAGTAAAAGAATAGCCAGGCCCGTAATCCCCACGGCCTCACTGCCTGACATAGCCTTTCTTCTGATTATCTTCTTCCTGGTCACCACCACTATGCATATGGACAAGGGAATTGGTCTGACCTTGCCAGCGCTGGGTCAAACCACAGAGGTGCCCAAGAAGAACATATGCCACATCTGGGTTAACGCCTTAGGGGAGATTATGTGCGAGGGAGAAATTATCTCCATATCTCAACTCAGAGAGGAGATAAAGAGGAGGTTAGCAGAAAATCCAAGGCTTATTATCTCTCTGAAAGCCGACCGGGAGACTAAATACGATGTCTTCATCGATGTACTGGACCAGGTGAAACTGGCCGGTGCTAAACGCATATCCATTGCATCACCGGAGTAGCGAAGATGAGATTCAAACGGAAAGTGGGCGTAGAGACAGCTATCCCTACTAGTTCGCTGTCAGATATAGTCTTTCTGCTCCTGATCTTCTTTATGGTTTCCACCGTTTTTGTTCGATATCGGGGTCTGCCAGTGGAGTTGCCCTCAGCCAAGAAGATAGAGCGGATCGAAACCAAGAGACACATCACCTACATTTGGGCAACAGCAGACGGAAGAATATGCATTGATGATATGATAGTGAATATGCCACAGGTGCGGTCAGTTATCTATCGGAAGCTATCCAAGAATCCCAGAATTGTTGTCTCTCTGAAGTGCGACAGGAATGTGCCCTATGGAGTAGTCTCGGATATTATGGAGGAGCTGAAGAAGGCTGGAGCGCTGAGGATAAACTTCGCCACCAAGAGGAAGAAGTGAGAGAATTGAAGTTCAAGAAGGAGGTGATCTTCCGCTTTTACAAAAGGGTAGACGATGAATGATCTCTAAGTTTACAATTTATGTGTCACTTATTTATGGCTTTCTCTTGCTAGGATATCTGGCCAAAAGGAAGGCAGGCCTGGAGGAGAGGGTGAGCAGCACCATCATGAAGAGCACTATCGTTTTTCTGGAGCCGGTCATAATCTGCAGTGCTTTCTGGATTCTTGACCTCTCAGATCTGAGTTTGCTGTTTGCCGTACCCTTGACGGCCACTATGCTTCCCCTCTCACTATTACTCCCAGGACGATTTTTCTCTGGCCTGCTGGGCCACAATTCCCAAAGCAGGGGAGCATTCTTAGGATGCGCCATGTTCTCCAACATAGGAGTGACCCTGGGAGGTTTCCTCTGTTTCCTCTTCTTAGGAGAGCCTGGGTTCTCTATTGCCCTTCTTTACACCGCTTATTTCATCCCTTTCTTCTTTACCGTAGGGTTCTTCATTGTTGGCCACTACAGTCCCCACCCTCTCCGGAGCTGGCGGGATAACCTAGGAGATTTATTCACCAATCCCATTAGAACTGTACCTATGGCCGCTCTGTTTCTGGGGCTTTTGTTGGATTTCTCTGGTGTCAAAAGGCCCCAGATAGTGGGAACAGTGAGCAGAAACTTGATATATCTGGATGTGGCTTTATATACCTTTGCTATTGGTTTAACTGTAAGGGTACGCAAAATTGTAAAATATCTCCGAGAGGATTTAAGTCTATCTGTCCTGAAATTCGTACTCAGCCCGCTCATAGCAGTAGGTATCGCTTATCTTCTGGGATGTCACCGCATCCTGGGCGGATTGCCTTTAAAGGTAGTATTCATCGAATCCTGTATGCCGGTGGCCATTTTCTCTCTGGTGCTCTCCCGGCTTTTGGATTTAAACCAAGACTTGGCAAACAGCGCCTGGATTTTCACTACCTTCGCTGTTTTACCTTTAATTCCTCTAATATATTTCGTAATGAGACTGCTTTAACCTGTATCCGGAAATTGAACGCTGAAAAATAGTGAAAAGTGTTTTTTTCGAATCTGGGTTTGACCGGAGGTGAGTAAATGTCCAAGTTATATGGGAGAACCTTTACCAAGAGGGATCTGCTGCGTCACATCGGCAATATCTCCCAGGTAGGGGGAGTAAAAAGGTACTGGCTGGCAGAGGGAAGAGCAGCGGGAACAGAGGCGGTGGACTTCCGGACTGGCAGTGGGTTGAACTTCACCGTCCTGCCCGGCAGAGGAATGGACATAAGCTTCGCTGAATACCGAGGGATACCCCTGTGCTGGCGTTCCTGTACTGGAGATGTCTCGCCTGCCTTCTTTGAACCTCAGGGATTGGGGTGGCTCAGAGGCTTCTTCGGCGGCCTGCTTACCACCTGTGGATTGACCTACTTGGGCGAACCCTGCATAGATCAGGGAGAGCCGCTGGGATTGCACGGTAGAATCTCTAACATCTCTGCGCAGAATGTTCTGGCCGACGGATACTGGGAAGAAGAGAGCTACATAATGTGGACCCAGGGGAAGATAAAAGAGGCCGCGGCCTTGGGAGAGAATATCTGTCTCACCCGAAAGATATCCGCCAAGTTAGGGGAAAGCAGCCTGAAGCTCGAAGACACAGTGGAGAATTTAGGCTTTGAAAGAACGCCCCATATGATTCTCTACCACATAAACGGCGGATTTCCAGTAGTAGCCGAGGGCTCCGAACTTATCTGCCCAGTGGGCTCTTTCCAACCCCGAGACGAAGAAGCTAAGGTGGAGATGGAAAGATATAATCGTTTCCTTCCTCCTACTCCAGGCTTTAAAGAGCGCGTTTACTACCTTGACCTAAAGGCCGACCAAGAGGGCTACACCTACGTTGCCTTAGTGAACAGAAGTTTTGGGAACGGAGAGGGAATTGGATTTTACATCAAATATAAAAAACAGCAATTGCCCGTGTTGGTAGAATGGAAGATGAACGGGGAGGGCTGTTATGTAGTAGGAATCGAACCCGCTAACTGCAGAGTGGAGGGCAGGGCTAAAGCCAGAGAGAGCGGAGAGCTGGAGTTTTTAGAACCGGGTGAGAGACGACGATACGAGATACAGATAGGAGTGCTGGCCTCAAAGCAACAAATCAGCCAATTTGAGGATATGGTGAACAGAATCAGCGAAGAGTAATGGTTCAGTCACAAAAGCAGTGAGATTAATCTCCTATATTTAGCTGAATAGTTATACTCAGATGAAAAAAATCTTTACTTTAATAGCCATAGCTATTTTACTCTTCGGTTGTGGCCGGAAGGAAAACCCCCAGTT
The DNA here is from genome assembly GCA_964595705.1 of uncultured bacterium. Taxonomy (GTDB): domain Bacteria; phylum Latescibacterota; class MVCY01; order MVCY01; family MVCY01; genus MVCY01. The sequence goes on from CAZQSC010000063.1 coordinate 11,755, forward strand.
CAGACGGTATTTCCGGCAGGGGATAGAGCTTTACAAGCAGAAGAGATATGTTGAGGCAGCCCAGAAGCTTGCCAAGGCAGTCCAGATCGATTCTAACCGCGCAGAAGTCCATTTCCATCTTGCCAATGCTATGGCAAAGTTTCATGATCGCTATGGGGCTATCCAACGATACAAGAAGGCAATCGCCCTTAAACCTGACTATCCACTGGCCCATTATGAGCTGGGGATTGTCTATCTGTTAGAAGAGAAAATCCCCGAATCTATTGCTGAATTTCAGGAGGCGATCAGATTGGATCCTCGCTTTGCCAAGGCCTATTTCACCCTTGGTGCAGTCAATATGATGCAAAACAATTACCCGGCGGCCATTGAAAATTTGAGGAAGGCGATTAAGATCAACCACAAGTATGCAGAGGCCCACTGTGAACTGGGCAGGGTTTTTTTCAACCATGGAGAGTTGGACCAGGCCATCAATGAGTTCGAAGAGGCCATAAAAAACAGACCTGGATTCGCCTACGCTCAATACAACCTGGGCTTGGCATATATGCGGAAAGGAGAAGATGCTAAAGCGATTGAGGTCCTTAAAGAGTCAATTCGCCACGACAGATATTTTGCCCCAGCCCATTATAGCCTAGGAACCCTTTATATACGTCAGGGGAAAGCAGAGGAGGGCAAAAGGGAATTGGAACTTTACCAACACCTGAATTCGCTGGCTGAAAGGATTGCCCGCCAGGAGAACAGGCTCGCTTACCAGCCTGATGTTGCGGAGTCCCATCTGGCCCTGGCCCAGTTGTATTCGAAAGCACACAGATATCCGGAGGCTGAGCAGGAATTCAAAAGGGCCATTCAACTGGATTCTACCCTTGCACCAGCCCACCTTAATCTGGGAAATCTCTATCTAAAACAGCGCAGACTTAAAGAGGCCCTCCCACAGTATAAAAAGGCGATAAAACTCAACCCCAGATATCCCTTAGCTTACTACAATATGGGCAATATCTATCTGATACAGAAGCAAACTACAGAGGCAGTTAAGCTCTTTAAAAAGGCCGTCCAACTAGACCCGAAATTCACTCTGGCATATTATAACTTAGGCCTTGCCTGCTTGGCACAGAAACGGCTGCCGGAGGCGATTGATTTCTTCAGAAAGGCCGTTCAAATAGATCCTGACCTTGCCAAGGCTCACTACGGACTGGCAATGGCCCTTAAGCTGATGGGACGGCCAGAAGAGGCGGAAGGGGAGTTTCGACTTTTTAAAAAGCTTCAGAAAGAGCGGAAGGGAGAGACAAAGTGAAAGACATCTGCCGCCATTTTTTAGTGGTGGCCTTGAGCTTGTCCGTTAACTTACCCAGCAGTAATTCTTCCCGGGCTCAGATCAAATTTGTGGATGTCGCCCAACAGGCGGGTATTCACTTCCGACATGTGGACGGAGCCAGCGGACGAAAATATTTCGTG
>CAZQSC010000064.1:0-13197 GCA_964595705.1 uncultured bacterium
CCTCACCCCTACCCTCTCCCTGAAAGGGAGAGGGAGCATTTAGGACTTTTTACGAGTTAATCAACCATTGCGTCATCATGTTGCCCAAAGCTGCTAAAGCTCCCAATGGTGTATGCCGGCTCCTCTCCTGAAATGGAATTTAAATACCCCCATTTAGCTTTTCTGAAATCTTAAAGCCTGCAAAACCCTTTTGGCATTCTCCTCCTTTTTTGCTAAAGCTAGAAACACTCCCCAGATTCCCATATTTCGCATATAGTGATCTCCGAATCCGAATTCACCAGTATCAGCTTGGACGATATCGGGCTGGTTCCAAGGGTTTTTCTGGTTCTGGGTGATGTTGCGCCAGACTTTCTCGGCAATAGTCAGGCCCTCTTCAACCAGGCCCTCGTAGATAGCCAATGAGGCTACGGCGTAACTCTCACCCACCCAGACATTCTGTGACTGGTCATTGGCCGTATCCCGGCGGCCATCTGCGAAGACAGAGTTGACCACCCCGTGTTCTGAAGCACTCGCATTCAGCCGACAGATACTGGCCACAGCTTTATTCACCCGCTTCGGCGACAAAATGTAGCCCAGCTCAAGAAGGTGAGCATACCACTGGCCGTTGAGCTGGCCGGCCGTGCAGGTGTTATAGTCCTGCTCACCGCTTGCGGCCCGATAGAATTCTCCTTGCCAGAGCTCTGTTTCAAAGCTTTCCCTTCCCTTCTCCCACCACTTCCTGCAAAGCTCCGAAAAGGCTGTGTCGCCCTGAATCTGAGCCATCTTCTCCCAGGCCAGAAGAGAGGCCAAAAAGATACTGGCGGTGTAAGAGTTGGTGCCATAGAAGTCCCAGATATCGAAGGTCTGGTCCATCCCTTCGTTGTCGGGAAGATGGTCCCCATTTTTGTCCGTAGCCATCTCCCATTGCATGGCTCTCTTGACGTGAGGATATATCCGCTTCAAGAATGCTTCGTCCCGGTTCCAAAGGAAGTCGTGGTAGGCAAGCCCTGGTAAATCAATCCCATTTAATAAGGCAAGCAGGATGAATTTGGGACAAAGGTCTTTCCAGCGTGGGGGTGAGCTGGTACCGTCGCTGGGAGCGTCAATACGGTCGAAGCCCAGATCATGAGGAACGTAACCATCCTTCCGTTGGGCCTGGGCAAATTGCAGCAGGGCGTTCTTCGACCATTGGGGGAAAAGAAGTGCTAAGGGTAAGGACCCGTAGTAGAATACATCTAGGGTTCCCATAAGGGGACACTCCTGGGGTGATTCGTAGAGCACAAATCGCCCCTCTCTGGTCAGCCAACTTCCCGAGGTCAAGACATAGAGGTTGTTGATCAGGGCATCCTTCAACCAGACAGGCAGCTCGGAATTCAAGATAATCCTCTGCCACGTCTTGCTGCGGTGGTGAAGTTCCTCAAGGTGATCCTTTACGTAAACTGCCGCCTGCCACAAGTCGTCGAACCAGTTTTGATAGAGGTGTCCCTGGTGATGGTTGGGCATATACCAGGTCAACAGAAAAGGGATGTGCCTTTTTTCTCCAGGCCTGAGAATACATCTTCGGTCTTCCCAACGTGGGATGTCTGCAGCACCTTAGCCCACTTTTGCCCCTTGCTTTCCATAAAAACCCCAAAGTGATTCCCCCGACTGAAGTGAGGCACAACAATGGTGACCTCGCGATCCTTCTGATGAGAAGGGGCCCGCCAAGTGTTAAGAGAAGTGAAATTGCCCATGGTGCCATCGTTGAAGATCTCAACCGCCCCACAGCCTACTCCACCCAGGGGTACACCGGATTTAGTCCTTTCAGAAGAGTTGTATTGGGCCATATCTCCTCCTTAGCGAGAGTCAATGAGCAAAAAGGCATACTCTTCCAACCGGGGAATGGTAATAACGATTCCGGGTTTGGTTTTTTCATACTCAATGGAAGTGTCGTTTAACCTGACACTTCTGGGGGGTAAACAGTCAACCCCCACTTTAACACCTGACAATGGCGCCACTTCATTGATCGGATCAGTCATCCGCATACGAGCGTAGGCGTGGTTCACCAAGGCTACCATCACTTTTCTGCCATCCTTGGAGACCAGATGGTTCACCTCCACGCAACGGGAAGAAGCAACCCTTACGGGCAGCGGCCCCCTCAGCGCCAGCAGCCTTTTTAAGAGTTGACGGAGACTCTCAAAGTCCCTCTCATAGTACATCTCTCCGAAATCAGAGGCCAGATAGACAGCTGTTCCTTTTCCGTATTTGGAAATGGTTAATGCGGGCGAGTCGAGCTCCGGGCCAATCCGCAAGCCCCGCTGTGCGCTGGTCCTACGGTGTAGTTTTCCAATGCCCTTTTCGGCACGGATTACCGTATGTTGATTTACTGGAAAGAATATTCTCTGTCGTGGATCCAGACTTTTCAACGTGAAATCCTTCACTACTAGCGTCTCTGATTTCTGAATATGAAAGCTGGTGTTGGTCTTATAAACGCTGGAGAGGTAATTAGCACCGAAAAGATCTGCCAGGCCGAAGTCCTCTCTCTTCTCTCCCTCTGCGGTGAAAAGAGAGGTCTCATAGGTAGCCACCAGCAAACCGCCTCTTTCTACGAAATTCCTTATGGCTTGCATCTGCTCCTGGCTCAGAGCGGCTACGTTGGAGAGGATCAGGATCTTGTAATCCTGGAGGTCTTCTGGAGTCAACTGTTCATCCAGGAGGACCCGAAAATGAACTTGGGCTTCTACCAAGGCCCTGAACATTCCCTGGTAGCCCCGCTCGTAGCGCTCCCACATCTTGGAGGTCCAGGTGTTCCTGTGGTCCTTGCCGTAGAATTCATCGGTCTGGCGGGAGAAAACGAGCCCTACATACTTGGCAGGTTCACAGTCTAAAAACCAATCTTTATTTTCATTGAACAGAGAGAAAATATCCTGGGCCTCTTCGATACCGGCATAGTCATAGGCAAGATTAAGCGATGGCCACACAATAGGTCTGCCACCGGAGGCGAGCACCTCGGCCATCTTCACCCGTAGTTCGGGAGCTGGACTGGAGGGAGTCCCCCAACCGTAGACACAGCTTTCCACATAGCTGATGGGCGTTATTCCAGTGGCGTAGGTGAACTTCACCCGCTCGGCGAGCTCTAAGACCGGCCGCCCTGCCGTGACGATCCCACCTTCGGTTAGTGCCCCATCAGCATACTTGGCAATCCGGTCGGGAAGCAGAGAACAGTACCGTCTAAGTGAACTGGGGTAGCTGAAGCTGTTGAAAACCATTGGTACCTCTCCGTGGGACTTCACCCGCTCTGCCATCCGGGCAAAAACTCCTCCACAATATCGTAGCGCCATTTGATCAACGCCCTGTATCTGGGATCGTCTATATCCTCATCGGTTGGGGGCCAGCGCTCTGGAAGCTCAAAGCCGGTTCTTTCTTTGAAACTCTGACGACAATTGGGACAATAGCACTGTTCGTAGTAGGTGGGCCCATCCACATAGAAGCCGTCGGGTTGGTAGCTCATCACCTCATCGATCAGTTTCAGCACGAAATCACCATAGCCCCGGTTGATGCACATATGCCAGGCAGGCTCACCGTAGAGTCCACCCCAGCCGGTATCCATGAATCGGCCCTGCTGGTCAACCTCAGCCCAGTCCGGATGGGCGTCACGGAACTTGTTTGCACAGCCCACGTGGATGTAGACAATCCCCTTGAGGCCGTTTCTACGACAGGCATCGAGTGCCTCCCGATAGAGGTCCCTTTCTCCTAAAGGACGATCTTCCTCCCAGACCCTGCTGGGGTACCAGGCCGTGGCGGTGTAATCGAAAATGTCCAGCCGGACCGAGTGAAAGCCCAAGCGTTTGTGAAGCTTCATAATCGCGTCAATATCCACATCTTCCCTCTTCCAATCGACCCCTACCGGCCAGAAGTCGCCCATAATGGTCTCCTCAAGCCAGGTTTTTTTCATCGTTTTTATCCCTCCTCATTGAAAGTGAAACGTCAGATGTGAAACGTGAAACGTAAAACGTGATTGGCCATTCACGCTTCACGTTTCATGTCGTTGGTTTCATCACCGTTTCTGTGAACTCAGGCACCCCGCAGGGAATACATTCTGCTCTACGAGTGACCGTGGCGGCTATTTTACCTCAATTAGGTCACTTTCCCAAAATCTCCCCCGCTTGCTTCAGATTGTGACTGGGGATGTGAGTCGTAAGACCTCCTCCCTTAAGGCCATCAGATTGCGGATCCCTCTCGGTATGCTTGCAGTGGAATTACAGAACAGGTCTCCTGGTAAAAAGTCCCGCCCACATATCCCGTCATCACCAGTGCCCAGACACCGTAGGCAGTAGCGTCCTGGTCGCTTTCCTGGCCTTCAAATTGACCGAGCCCACCATCAGGGTTCTGGGTTCTCAGGATACCCACCACAGCCTTTTCCACTGCCTGATCTATTTTGCGCTGGCGGGCAGAATCAACTCGTTCCCGCAAGTTCAACAACATGTTCACCGCATCCAGTGTGTTGTGGTTGCGGTGCCAGTGGTTGAGATAGCCGGCCGTGGAGCTAAACTCACTGGAGCAGATGTTGGGATGAGTATCCTTCTGCCCCAAGGGATCGGGATCGCTTTGCAGGCTCAGGGTGGTGTCCACAATCTGCTCTGCATAGTTGATCGCTCGCCCTTCGATGTAATAGGGGAGAAGGATGTGAAATGTGGCGCCAAAGCCCTGCCAGATTTCCAAGCTTTTCGTCTTCATCACACCTTTTTCTCTTCTTTGTATCTCTAAGATAGATTGTAACTGTCAGAATATGTACTTGTTTTAACAAAATTAGACAGGATACACAGGATTTTCAGGATAAAAAACTTGTTAATCGCCGTTCCATTATTTTTGTCCAGTTCATCTTATTAATCCTGTCAAAACTTGAAACGAACCAGAAAGCTCTTGATCTCATAAGGCTTCAAATAGAATGAAAACTGCCTCCCCTCCGCATCCTTTCCCCCATTCTTCTGGACCTCTTCCAGCAAATTGCATTCGCTTATAGAACTGATTTGGTGCATAAACCGGCACCCAACCGGGCCGCGGGACTGATATTGCTCTACAAATCGAAAGACCAAAGCTTCCGAATCCTCTGCCTTTTTGATGGCCTCGATAAATACACCTCTGCGATCCAGCTCCACGAATGAGCCGCTGGGCGGCAGAACTCCACCTTCGTTCGGCCCAGCAATCACAGCCACCAGAGGTGCATTGAGCTCATAGGCTCTGAGCGGTGTTTCGGCTTCTCTCCACGAACCAGGATGGGGATAGAGGCTGTAGGTGAAGATGTGCTCCCCCTTGTCACCAACCGGATTGGGGTAAGTGGGCGCCTTCAACAGCGTCAGCCGCATCACATTCTCGCGGATATCATGGCCATATTTGCAATCGTTCAGGATGCTGACGCCGTAATCCCCTTCGGAGAGGTCAGCCCATTTGTGACCGCACACCTCAAATTTCGCCTCATCCCAGGAGGTGCTGGTGTGGGTTGGTCGGGTGATGTTGCCAAAGGGGATGTCGTAGGTGGCTGTCTTTGACAAAATATCCACAGGGAAAGAGACCTTCAGCAGCTTCTCTGTCTCCCGCCAGTTCACAAGGGTGAGAAAATCGATCCGGGGCAGCTCAGAATAGAGAACAATCTCCTGGCGGATTTGGGAGCTTAAAAACGAGTAGGTTCGTCTGAGAGAAATCATCACCGGCCCATTTTTTTCCACAGCAAGCTCCTCCAACTGATCGATCTTCCATTCTGTGTCTTTATAGTTGGGGATGATGTCCCAGGCGCTGTATTGACCAGGTTTGTCTTCAAACAGTTGGAAGACATTGCCCCTCTCACCCGCTGCCAGAATCTCTCTGCTGCCTCTTTTGTCAAAAAGCCTTTTGATGTTGCCGATCTGGTCCAATTCGAGAATGAAAAATTGGTTTTCCAGGCGATTATCTGAAACTCTTAATGAACCTGACGCTGAAGGTGTGGGTGAGCCGGACTCAATATAGAAGGACCGGTAGCCAACAGATGGTACATCCTGGGCAATAAAAGCGATCTCACATTCTTTACCATTCTCGTTCAGCACCTGATAAGGAACCTCTTTGCCCTTTTGATCACGGATCACAAAGTCGGCTTTCCTCCTGCCAATTGTCATCTTCACTACGTCGGTCCGCTTCCAGGGCAGTGAATTGAAGACAACGATGCTCTGTGCCGGCGCTTGAATCTTTGAACCCAAATAGTTCAATGCTTCTGCTCTCGCCTTTGTTCCGATATCTACGGCTTTCTCAAGGTCCCTGACCGCCCATTCAAAAGCAGGTTTGGGGTGGCTGCCCGGGAGAGTATCGTGAAACTGATGCAGCAGAATCTTCTTCCAGCCCTGTTCCAATTCCTGCTGGGGGTAGGGAAGGCCCATCAGGCTGGCAAAGGAGGAGAATATTTCCGCCTCACGATACAAGCACTCACAGCGGCGATTGAGCCTTTTCAAAAGCGCCGCTGAAGTGTAAGTGCCCCGATGCCCCTCTAAGTAAAGTTCGTCATTCCACACTGGTAAATTCCTTACTTTTCTCGAGATTCGTTCAAAATAGGAATCGACCTTATCTATCTTGCAGGCAGGCAGACCAGGGAAGCTCTTCAATCGCTTAGCGTAATTGATCATTTCGCGTGTTGGCCCACTGCCGCCATCGGCCATCCCGTACATCATAAGAGAATCTCCACACTCTCGTTTTTGCAGATATTGATCCCAATGTCTTTTGACCACCTTTGGCTCCAGATATCTGTTGAAGTGGGTATTGGGAAAATGGGTGAGAACGCGGGAGCCATCCACGCCCTGCCACCAGAAGGTGTGATAGGGGAAATCATTGTAATCATTCCAGGAGGTGAGTTTAATGGAACTTACATATTTCATGCCAGCCTTCAGCAAAATCTGGGGGATGGACCAGGACATTCCGAAAACATCAGGCAGCCAACATGTCTTTGCATCTGTGCCGAACTGGCTGCGAAAATACCGCTTTCCGTACAAGATTTGTCGGACAAAAGATTCGCCGGAGATTAAATTGCAATCCGGCTCAATGTACATCCCTCCGATGCACTCCCATCGCCCCTCCCTCTGGCGCTGCCTTACCTGCTGGAAAAGTTCCGGCGCATACTGCTCCAGGTCCTCGTACAATTTCTGTTGGCTTTGGCTGAAGAGCAGCTCAGGGAACTCGCGCATCAGATTCAGCACACTGGCGGTAGTACGAATATTCTTACGAATTGTCTCAATGTAGGGCCACATAAAGACGATATCTAAATGCGATTGGCCAACCAGACTGATCTGTCCCGCCCTTTTGAACCTGTCGCATCTGTAGACCTTCTCCTGAAGGTAGGACTTGGCCGCTCGGATTTGTGCCTTGTATCGTTCGAAATCCTCTTCGTAGAAGTCAATCAACTTCAACGTATGGTCAATCTCTTCAAAAAGGAAGTCGTAGAGCTCCGTATCGTCGGTAAAGGACTTGCAGGCCAGAAAGGCGGTGGCGACATCGTAGTAGAAGTCTTCAATCTCGCGGTCGATCACCAGAAGAAAGGCCTTCTCAAAGTGACGGATGTTTCCGGTGTCCTTAAACCACTTCTCAAAGGGTTGACTTCTCACAAAGGCCTCGATCTCGCAGTGGTAAGTTGTACCAGCCTGAGCCTTTTCGGTTAAATAGACCAGGGAACGGTAATAATCCAGCCCCTGAAGTGGCCTACCATTCACGCTCAACAGGGCCTCGCCACCCACTCTGATGTCCAGGAACAGGGGTCTTCCCTGATGTATTTCTGGCACCTGGATGGTCTTTCGGAAGAAGGCGGTGACGTTTTCACCCCCCCAATCCTCGCCAATTTTGATCTTTTTTCTGCTGGACCCAAGGGGCTCATATTCTCCCGGACCGCGATAATAGGCCTGTTGAAAGTCCCAGTCATCAATGACCATGCGATCGCGAAACATACTCTCCCCGACCAGACGAATCTTATTTTCAACGATCTGGGCATCAGAAAGTGCAGCCCGGTCCGGGTCAATAGCAATACGACGTCTGGGCATGTGACCTCCTCCTTTCAGGGTTTGAAATTCTTCTCAGCTCTGTTTCTCCTCTCCCACCTTCACCCTCACCCGCAGTTCCTCCGCCGGCGCCAGCCTCACCCAGACCCTTAGCTTCCCAAAGGGATTGGCACAGGTGTGGTCAATCCGCAGCCTCTGGATGGGTGCGTTAAAGGAGACCCTCACATCTCCGTTTTTCAGCCTGGGCGACCAGTTGGTAATGGAGAACCAGTTCCCGAGTCCATTCAGAACCGTCTCATTCCTCCCCTTCTCACTCGTAAAGGAAACGCTGACCACTCCACCTTCCTTTTCTACATTTAAGCTGTTGAACAAGCTCATCCTCGGATTGGCCTCGAAGAAGATCTCCTTCCCGTCGTAGGGAGTCTGCACGATCTGCATCTGGCCTTCGGACACAGAAAAGCTCCTCGTCTTCATACTCGATACATAGCGCACCGTCCCCTTTTCCGAATCTAATTCAGTCCTTTTCCAGTGCCCCTCATCCTTAAAAACGCAGAAGCTGGAACCGTCCTCCAGAGAAGGGTAAATCACCGGCAGTTCTGCCTTCTTCGAGAGCCCGTAATCTAAGGCTGGACTGGGATCCTCCCGGATTCTGAAGATACTGTCTTTGGTCTCAATGTAAACATAGTGCCCCTCGCCAAAGATATCGATGCCTTCCGAGACGACAATACCATCCCAAGGAATGATTTCGGGTTCCTTCTTACATAACTTAACCAACGAAGAGATGAGACTGATATTGCTAGAGGAGGGAATGTTGTTCCGCCAGTCCCTCTCCTCTGAGCCACCGAACCCCTTGGCCACCAGCCGCAGCGGAACGTCTTTCAGGATAAGTCCTAAGTATCTCCGCCAATCCATCTTGACGCCGAGTTTCTCGAACTCGTATCCGCACTCCACAATTCCCAGGGAACTGTGCAGAGGGAACTCCTTCTTCAGGCTCTCTCCTTCTTCCTCTCGATACCCCCAGATGAAGTATCCATCTGGTCTCTGCTGTCTACGGACAAATTCAGCCACTCCCTTGGCTATTAGAAGCAGTTCCTTATCTTCCAGGAGTCGAGAAAGCTCCAGCAGAAAGAGCGCCTTGGCAGCCTGGTAGTTGGTGGCAAAGACGCGGCCGCCCGGTTCTTCGGAGCGCTGAATGGCTCCCTGGAGTTCACCCGAAGTCTGAACCATATCTCTAATGTGCCGGAGGGTGCTTTGGATGTAATTCTCGTAACGGCCCCTACCGGTGAACCTCTGGTGAAGCACCATAGCAATGCAGACACAGAGGTCCTGATTGATAGTCCCGCAGAATCTTCTTCCGGTCCACCATTCCCGGATCAACCATTCTATATTTCTCTCGGCCACGTCGAGGTAACGCTCGATTCTCCTTGTGTCTCTACCCTCCTTCCGCAACAGGGCAGCAAGTCTCAAAAGCGCTATGTCCGGATTGGCGTTGTGGATGACGCATCCCTCTTCGGGATCCCCCTCGGAAGTGGAGTTGCGGAAGATTCCCTCGGGTTTGGACAAGCTTACCAGCACGTCGGCACATTCGATGCTTCGCTCAAGCCAGCGCTGGGTTCTGAACTTCTGGTAAAGAGCCAGGAATCCCAAGACACCTGAGCTATTGGTGCTAGTCCTGGGCCCGGCAAAATGGAGGTTGGTAGTATTCCAACAGGGATGGACGATCAACCCCCCGTAGCCTGGTTCTTGCCACCAGCTCTGGATGTAGCCCAGAGTTCGGCCTAACAGTTCTTCAATATTCGCAGTTTCCACACTACTTTTCCTTTCGAGAAGTTAAGTGAAAAAGACCCTTGGACTGGATTCGGAAATTGAACACCGAATTGCTGTCTAACCGCAGAGAACGCCAAGAAGGCGCAAACTGCGCAAAGTTGGTGTTAATTAGTTGATTGACTTAAAGACTCACATTTTAATCTCTGTACTCTTCGCGCCTTGTTTGGCAACCCCTGCGGTTTCCTATCCTAAGATACAAGCAAGTCAGAACTAAACTCTGATAAGGCTAACTTTCTATTTAACGGGGTAAAGGTATAAAACAAAGGGGGCAGCACAGCCACAGGTTCCTCTTGGGCTGCCATAAGGGCAATCTTGTGTGTCACCAGACCATCGGTGCCCAGTGGCAGGTGTGGCCCATGCTTTTCCAGACTGCCTAAGGGCAGCACACAGACCTGCTGTTTGGTCAACGACTTTAATTCCGATGCTGTGATTTTTTCCCATTGCATAAGGCGACTCCTTAAGTTCTTTATTCTTACGCAAGCGAAGCTAAGTTTTTGTGATCGTGGGGCGCAGGTTTATCCTACGCCAAATTTGGCAGGGCTAACCCTCCGCCCTACGGAGATTCTTCCCCCCTTCAGCTTGACCTCCTTGTTCTCAAGGGTTACGGTTGCTCCTCGCCAGACTACCTAACGCTGTTTCTCAGGATTCCTATACCCTCAATCTCCACTTCTACATAGTCACCTGGCCGCAAAAAGGTAGGCGGCTTTCTGGCAAACCCCACTCCGGAAGGCGTCCCTGTCATAATTACAGTCCCCGGGTAGAGAGTCATACAATGGGAAAGGTAGCTCACCAGCTCAGGGCAAGAGAAGATCATCTCACGCGTATTGTCGCGCTGCATTATCTTTCCGTTAAGCCTGAGTTCAATATCAACATTATCAGGATTCAGCTCGGTTTCAATAACCGGACCCAAGGGACAAAATGTATCAAAGCTCTTGGCCCTAACCCACTGTGTGTCTTGTCTGAGCTGACAATCTCTTGCAGTAATATCATTGGCGCATGTATAACCGAGGACATAATCTAAAGCATTTTCCTTTCCGATATCCTTACACCTCCTACCAATCACTATTGCCAGCTCTGCCTCATAGTCCACTTCGTCTGGGGCTGCCCGAGGGATGATAATCTCGTCCCCGGGACCGATAACCGAGTTTGTGGTCTTAGCAAAGACCACCGGCCTGTCAGGGCGTTGCATCTTGCTTTCCTCAGCGTGAGACTTGTAATTCAGCCCTATCGCGATTATGTTCGGCGGATCTACTGGGGCGAGAAGCTTTACATCTGCGAACGAAACTTTCTTCCCAGTAGGTATTATGTCCTCGAAAGGAGGGACCTGTAGCATTTCAATTTGTTCCCCGTTAAGAATACCCCACCAGGTTTTCCCTTCATATTGACACCTTACCAGCTTCAACACATACCTCCCGCATTATTGCACCGGTTTCAGTTGATAGTTTATTGCTTTTTGAGCGTCCTTTTTAAGAAATCCAAACCTTCCTTGAGGCCGATATCTGGATCGGGCAGCCGCTTGGTGGATTGTCTGCCTCTTTGGTACTCCATCGCCAGAAACCCTTTGTAGTGAATGTCTTGCAGCAATTGAAGGATCTTGGGCCAGGGAACCACGCCCCGCCCGATCACCGTATCAGCATAAGAGCCGTCCCCCAGCACCAACTGATCTTTCATATGAACGTAAGCGATAAACTCCCTCTGGATCTTAAAATTACCCGCCACATCCTGGTCATGAGCATAAACGATTAGATTGGATGGGTCATAGAGAATGCGGACATTCTCACGATCCACTGCCTTCACCAGGTCCACAGTTTGCTGAGCACTACAGGTGATAGTCAGGTGGTGATTCTCCACCAGCAGGGTTACCCCATAATTGCTTGCAAAATCACTTAACGGAAATCCTGAATTAAAATCAGTTTTATAAGATTCTGTTTTGATAAAGTGTTACAGCATAATCTATGAAATAGGCCATTTGTTTCACTTTGGTGTGAATGTATCTTGCTTCCTTTATATACTTGTACCCTCTATTCATCACAACAGTTCAACTTTTGTCACCCTTGGGAATAAGTCGTGCACCTTGATATATCAACTGATTTCTAACTGTTTCAAGAGATTGGCAACTCCACTTTGATGGCAGATACTTTTTTTAAAAAGAGAGAAACAGTTATATGCTATTGTTACCAGATAGAGATACGCTTGGTTGCCTCTGAACCTCTGGGAGGGAAGTTTCCCCGCGTTAAACGGATTCTTTGACTCTTTGAAGTAGTTCTCTATGGTTTGTCGCTCGTTGTAAAACTGGTAAAAGCTCGCTGCCTCTGTGAAAAATCCTATGTTTGAAACTATACCATATCTGATGCGGCGTTTTCTACCTTGTATCTTTATCGGTTCTTGCTCTTTCTCGATCAAAATCACCCTAAATGGTGTAGGACATTTAGATACCACCTTTGCCTGACCAAGATCCATGATTCTGGTCCGGTCATCGTACTGTATCCAACTGTTCTGGTCGATACTGTTGTTTGCTGCTATCCACTTATAAGGTGCACCCCCTATGAATTGAAGCTCATTGTCTATAACAAAGCTCAGGTTTGGTGCTGAAAGATAAGCAGTGTCTGCCCTTATCACCAGATTAGCAGTGCCAAGTTTGTTCATCACATCCTGGATAAGATCTTTGAAATCTACCGAGGGCCTTTGGTTGCCGAACATCAAATTCTGTGAGATGGCCTCTCCTCTTATGAAACCAACCGACCATTGGTAGCAGGGTTTACCCTTGTTTTGCCGATTAAATCCAGCAACTGCACCCTCTCGCTTACGTGACTCTACCGAATGGGTGGTACTGTCTATATCCAGAACAGGGAAATCCTGACAGGCACTTTCTCCAAAGTCTATGAGAAGCTGGGTGTTCACCCTGTCCAACTGTCTCAAGTGCCATAATGTGAACTGATTTATGAAATTTCGTGCCGTGGTGGCCTCAAAAAACCTGGGGAGTCCCAACAGTTTCGGCAATTCAATTTCACTGTGCAGAAGCGCATTCACATTCTCAAATCGCTTTATACCAAGGAGAATAGTGGCCACAATGCCCAAACAGAGCTTCTCATCAGGGAAAGGGCATCTTCTTCGTTTTATCGGCCTTGTTCTGTTCCGGCGCCTCTTCACGGTCACCACTCTGAACCTTTCTTCAAGATTTAGAACGTCGACAAGAAACCAGGCGAGAAGAGCGAAAAGCCCATATTTCGTGAGTGTTGTCGCGTCAAAACGTAGTTCTATGTCCTTGATCTGCATAATACCCTCCCTTGTTTAAAAAGGCCAAAGGGTATTATAGCAGATAAATGGACTCTTGTCAAGAGGAAATTTTCAAAATCTGCAATTATAACAGCTATTACAAAAACATACCAAAGAGCATTATTAA
>CAZQSC010000065.1:0-12869 GCA_964595705.1 uncultured bacterium
TGCGGGATGGGATAAACAGGCCTGTTGGAGATGATCTTCACGCCTGGGAAGGAAAGGTTGGTGACACCATCGAATACGAATTCTCTCATCCTCAGCGGGTTTCCAGCCTCACCTTGATTTTCGACAGTGCCCTGTCCCGAAATATTGCCATGAGTTATCACGGGAAATATGATCATCTGCCCCAGGTGCCCCCCGAGATGGTGAGGGATTTCCGCATCCAGATCCACACCGATCAGGGATGGAGACCGTGGCGGGAGATCAAAGGGAATTACCAGCGTCTGTTCAGAATTGATGTCGGACTTGAGGTCAGGGGAATCCGGGCTGTTTTCGATGCTACTTGGGGAGCCGAAAGGGTGAGGCTCTATGCCTTTTATCTTGATTAGGAGATAGAGGTGCACATCTATGGCAGAAATCTTGATTGCGGATATGCGACGTGTACAGCCGAGAGAAGCATTGGGTGAGCAACCCGATGTGGGGCATTGGTTCGTATGCCCGTATTCAGCCGCATATATGCCGATTTGTATCCCAGACGGTTGCCGCCGGAGAAGATTCGGCAGCGTGTCATCGAATATTACGATGCCGGTGCTGATGGCATAAGTTTCTGGGACACTTATGCGCGTATGTGGCGCAAGAGTGAATGGTCGATGATCCGCATCGCAGGACACCGAGAGGAATTAAGGAACTGGTCCGAACACGCAAGTTCTTTCTGGCGCAAAGTGTCCATAGAATCCATATGTGGCATCGGCCTTGATCCTCGTTATGGCGTTCAAACACACGGATGAGAACCTCGTGGAGTCTGCAAGCGTCCGATTTCCAGGGTGAAGTAGGCTTAGCGGGCATAAGGGACAGATACATAAGCCTGGTGACGGGTTATGCGCTCGGCGCGCAGGTGGTTCCATCGCTATTTGCGGCAACACCTTCGGTGGCCTCTGTCTCCATTGCCGCCGCTTTTGGCCTGAAGCTGGACCGGGTGGGGTTGCTTTTCCTGGCTGGCAACGGGGGGCCTTTCTGTCTTTTCTCTTAGGCGGGCCCCGGATCGGATGGGTTCAGAAGCACCTCTCTGTTACGCCAGTGTTGAGATTTGTAGGGCTGCCAATCCCAAGAATACTGCTGAGGACCTCTGAAAAGCGGAGGTATCTGAATTATGACTCGTGTAATACTCTCCTTTGACACTGAGGATTTCCTCACCCCGGAGGCGGACGATGCCGTCCTCAGGTGTGCCCAGATCTTGGCTAAACATGGGGTTAGGGGATGTTTCTGCCTGGTCGGAGAACGGGCCCGGGCCTTGAGGCAGCGGGGCCGGTTAGATGTCATTCAGGCCTTGAGGCAACATGAGATCGAATATCACTCCGACACTCATTCCCTGCATCCCCGGATGGCCGAATATCTGGAGGGGATGGACTGGGACGACGGTGTGGCAGAGGTGATACGGAGGGAATCCAGGGGGATTGAGGATGTGGCCGAGGTCTTTGGGCAGTTTCCTATGGCCTTCATTCGTCCGGGAAACGATTGGGCCCCTCAGGTTCTTCGGGCTATGGACCTTCTGGGCATCCACGTCTACGGGGACGCCAACTTTGAGATGCCTGACGGCAATTTGATGTGGTACTGCAACTGCTTGTTAGTAAAATATCACTTCGCCTTCGACGACTATTTTGATGAAGTGGGCCGTCTGCCCAAGATGAAGAAAGACTTTGATCGGCTCCTCGAGGAGAGAGAAGACAAGATCATCGTTATCTTCACCCATCCCTGTCGCCTGGTGACTGAACGCTTCTGGGATGAACTTTTCGTAGGGGGAAGGAATGCCCCGGAGGAGGACTGGCAACCTGCTCCCTTGAGACCTCCAGCCGTTATCGCAAAATTGATAGCGGATTTTGAGAAGTTCATGGGCTATGTAGTGAGAAAGCCGGCGGTGGAGATTGCGACATTCCGGGAGCTATATGACTTCTGTCGGGAGCCAGACGGAATATGGGTGCCAATTTCTCAAGTGGTTGAAATGGCCCGAAGGATCCAGATGAAGCTGGAGTATCAAGTGACGGGTAGCAAGGTTTTTCTCTCCTGCAGAAGTTTTTGGTATCTTGACCTGGATGCTCATGCGGTTCAAAGAGGATGGGCATCTGCCAGCACAGGCGCCCTTGAGGAGAATCCTTGGACCTGTGGAAGTCCCTTCCCCTGAACCTCAAGCTTATGAAACGAGCAGAAGTAAATTTCTCTCAGCCTGCCAGGAAGTGAATGGATATATTAATAGGTTCAGAGAAATGCCTGGAAGCGTGGTCATTAAGGACAGAGCTATCGGTCCGGGAGCGTTTCTGCAAGCTATGGCTAGATTTGTCATTGCAATCTATGATGGCCGACACTCTCCAGCTAATATCCTTATTGAATCCAAACCGAACTATCCGCAAATTGTCAGCGAGGGGGATTTTCAAGACCTAAAATATGAAAACACCTGGCCTGTTTTTTTCTAAGAGCTTCAGAGGCAGAGGCCTTATTGAAATAGCCAAGCTGCAATCATGGACTGTTAAACCCGCATTGTATCAGTGATAGCTCTCTGAGTGAACTGTAATGTTACGGTTAAAAACAGAAAAGGGGAGATATGCTCTTTGCCAGCGGATCTCTGATGCGGTAGCTCAGGGATTTCATTTTCTTACCTTACTGATAAAAATTAATTGCCTGATTGCAAAGATATGTGTATAATATACACCATTGTTACAATCAAATTTGGGGAACAAAAAGGCAGAAAGGAGGTAACCTGTGGATAAAGTGAAAGTTGGAGTTATCGGCGTGGGTGGTATGGGCGCCGGTCATGCCAATACTATGAAGTCTATTGAAGAAGTGGAGCTCACTGCGGTGTGCGACATTGAGAAGGAAGTAGCAGAGCAGGTAGCGGCAGAACACCATGTCAGGGCTTTCACCGACTACAAGGCCTTAATTGATAGTGGCCTGGTCGATGCAGTTATTGTCGCCACTCCCCACTATTTCCACCCACCGATCAGTATCTATGCGATGGAGAGGGGCCTTCATGTGTTGTCTGAAAAGCCAGTGGCAGTTACCGTCGCTGCTGCCGATCAGATGAACAAAACTGCACAGGAGACAGGCGTGACATACGCAGTTATGTATCAGAACCGGAGCCTACCTCTGTATCGTGCGGTCAAAAGGCTGATAGATGAAGGCCGCTTAGGTGAACTATATCGTACCTGTTTCATCGATCCCCACTACCGGAGCCAAGCATATTACGATTCAGCCACCTGGAGGGCAACGTGGAAGGGTGAGGGCGGTGGAGTTTTGCTCAATCAAGCCCCTCACGGCATTGACATCTTCACCTGGCTTGCCGGCTTGCCGGTGCGAGTGATGGCAGAGACCAGAACCCGCCGTCATAAGATTGAGGTAGAAGACGAGGCCTCAGCTATATTAGAATATGCCAATGGCGCCATAGGATATTATCACACCAGCGTTAACGAATGCCCCGCACACAGTTATATGGAATTATGCGGAGAGAAGGGGAAAATTGTCATCGCTAATGGTAAGCTTAAATTCCACACAATAGAGCCTCCCATCCAGGAGTTTACCGAGAAAAACGACCAGATGTGGGCAGCTCCTGCCATTCACGAAGAGGAAGTCTCGGTAGAAGAAGCCGAGAGCGGCCATAAGGCGATTATCCGCAATTTTGCCCGAGCTATTCTCTATGATGAACCTTTGCTTGCCCCCGGGATGGAAGGGGTTATTAGTTTGGAATTCATTAACGCCTTGATTCTCTCGGGCAAAAAGAAAAAACCGGTGGAGATTCCGGTGAACCGAGATAAATATGAAGAGTTCATTGAGGAATTGAAAAAGAGCTCGAAAGAGAAGAAAATCGTTGGCCCAACCCAAAGAATCACTGATCCTCGCCACACAGTTTAGATTAACACCGAATCTTATAACGTCATGGCTGCTAAAACAGATTTCTACATCCAGGAATGGCTTCTTTTGGGTTCCTTTCCAGAGAAGGATCCGAAGAAGATCATAGCGGAAAAGCAGTTCGCCCCCAGAGACATCAAACCAAAAGCAGGCTCGAAGACCGCTGGGAAGGTTTGGCAACGATATGTCTCACCCAATCCAGTTGTGGATCTTCTTGGTCCAGCGATCCAGTCACCGACCAGGACAAATTGTTCCGCCTATGCATTTACTTATCTTTTCAGTTCCCGTGCGTGCACAGCCAAGCTCCTCCTTGGTAGCGATGATGGATGCGCAGTATGGGGCAATGGGGAATGTGTGTATGAGCTTGATGTACAACGTCAGCTCGTACTGGATTCCGACATTGTTCCTATCCATCTCCAACAGGGTAAGAATCGGTTGCTGATCAAGATTTCTCAGCTTGCTGGAGAATGGGGGTTCTCAGTACGATTAGTAATTCCTAAAGGTGTTGAGATTATCCCTACGCTGGAGGTGCCGTCAGCGGGACTGTCGGTGATACGTCAGCCTGAGATCAGTTATCTGCTGGATCGCGGTGTTGTCGAACTCTGGATACCTTTATATAACAGTGGTCCAACCTCAGCCGAAAACGTAGTGCTTCATTTAGGAAGTCGTACAAGACGTCTGGGAGAGATCAAACCAGGAGAGCTTCGCACGGTTTTCTTCAGGTTCGAGGCGGAGGAACTTTGGAATTGTTTGTCGAACAAGGGCACATGGATTTCTTCGGATTCCAGCCCCAAACGCATCCAACTGACAGGTCTGTCAAGTCGTGTATTTTTAGATGTCATGACAGGTGGAGCTTTACCTCTTGATGACGGAGCCAAGATACCCCCTCTTCAGGTTCCTCAAACCATGCAGGATCAACCTGTTTTAATTCGAATAGACCCGGCGATTGATGTTACCAGGGATCCGGTTTGGCCCCAGTGGCCCTCGGTCCGCTTTGAACGGGCAGGCGAAACAATTTGCGCAGATTTGGCAGCGCCACCAGGCTATAAGGCCATAGCGCGGGTGATTTACGGAGGTCCTCGTGCGGAAAAGATGGCGTCTAAACTTCTTCTATATTCAGAGAGTATTGATATTGACAGCAGAACCATTGATCGGATTGCACAAGAAGGATTGGCGGGATTAGCTGCTGCTGATTTCGACCGCGCCCTGGAGGCGGCAGAGAAGCTCCTCGAAGCCGTTGAGGCAAAAATCCCTGCCTCCTGTGACATTGCTCACCTGGTGGGGCATGCCCATATCGACATGAACTGGCTCTGGCGTCTGCCTGAGACAATTCAGTGCTGTCAGGATACCTTTCGCCAGGTGATAGCCTTTCTGGATGAGTTTCCAGAATTCAAATTCTCTCAGAGCCAGGCCTCGACTTACCATCTGATCGAGGAATTTGACCCCGGGCTTTACGAGAAGATCAAGGCCGCCGTGGCATCTGGGCGGTGGGAAATCCTTGGTGGTATGATCGATGAAGGGGATACCAATCTCTCCTCTGGTGAGGGGATTGTCCGTTCCCTGTTGTTGGGACAGCTTTATTTCCGAGAAAAGTTTGGTAAGATTGCCCGTGTGGGCTGGCTTCCCGATAATTTCGGGCATATTGCCAGTCTGCCACAGCTGCTAAGGCTTGCTGGGCTGGAGTTTTTCTATTTTGTCCGCTGTGCTCCTTTCAAAAGACTCTTCTGGTGGGAGGCACCAGGAGGAGTGCGGGTGTTAGCCTACTCGAATAATAGCTACGGTCAAGTCATTGACTCTTCCATCCGTAGCGAAGCGGATAAGTTCAATCGGAAGTACCGTAGGACTATGGTCGTGTATGGAGTTGGCGACCACGGCGGCGGCCCCACCCGACGAGATATCCAAAACGCTTTGCTCTACACCGAGGCGAAAAACTATCCCCAAATAAAGTTCTCTACTGCAGAGGAGTTCTTTCGTGCCGCTCTTGCCGACGGTGCTGATTATCCAGTGCACAAAGGGGAAATGCAGTACGTGTTCGAGGGATGTTACACCACGGTTTCGGAGATCAAACGATTGAATCGTGCCTGCGAAAATGCTCTTTTTGGCGCAGAGATGCTTGCCTGTCTGGTATCCCAATCCAACCCCATTGAGGCCCGTCGGATACTGGGGCCAGCCTGGCAAACTGTCACCTTCAATCAATTTCATGACATTCTTTGTGGCTCAGCTATTCATGAATCCCACAGAGATGCTATAGTGGAATATGCAAGTGCTCTGGCTACAGCCGAACGTTTGCGGACAGCATCTTTACGCCGCTTAGCCGATTCAATTGTTACTGATGGGCCGGGACAGCCAGTAGTAGTATTTAATCCCCTCCCGCAGAATCGCACTGATCTGGTTGAAGCAGAAGTTTTTTCCCATATTTCCCCTCCCCACATCAAATTGCCGTCGTGGGGGGATTTTGATGCTCGGGGCGTAACGGCTGCCGATGCTTCAGTAAAGCTTACCGATCACCAGGGTAGGACTGTTCCCTGTCAGGTTGTTGGTGGCAAGCTTTTTCCAAACGGATATCGAGTGCGCGTGCTTTTTGGCGCATCTGATGTCCCAGCCTGCGGATACCGAACCTATTACTGCTCCGTACTGGAACATGGGCCAGAGTCTCAGAACATAGTCGTCAAGGGAACCAAGATCGAAACAGACCTGCTCTCTTTGACTGTGGATCCCCGAACTGGCCGGATTACAAAGCTTTACGACAAGAGACTTAAACGGAATATCCTGAAGCGAAGCGGTGGCAATGCCCTGAGGGTCTATATGGAAAGGCCTCACCCGATGAGTGCATGGAATATCGGTCCTATCTCTACTGTGTATGAATTAGACCAAGCCGAACGTGTGACTGTCATCGAAAAAGGGCCTGTACGCGCCGGAATTGAGGTGGAGTATCGATTCAATCGGTCTAAGTTGATTCAACGTATCTATCTCTGTGTTGGAATGCCACGTGTAGACTTTGAACTGGAGGCTCACTGGTTCGAACAGGGTGATGCTACCACAGACGCACCCATGCTTCGGGTGGAATTTCCTCTCATGTTGAACAAAGGCAATTTTGTCTGCGATACGCCGTTCTGTGTGGTGGAGAGACCACGAGACGGTCGGGAGGTGCCGGCACAAAAGTGGGTGGATCTGTCAAATGGCCAGTGGGGAGCTGCACTTCTGAGCGACTCCAAATACGGGTACTCCTGTACTAAGAATGTGCTGCGGATGACCCTGCTTCGCTCATCTTATGATCCAGACCGCTATCCTGATCAAGGCCTTCATCATTTTCGTTACGCGCTTTTGCCGCACGAAGGAGACTGGCGTTTTGGTGTGATGAAGGAAGGTTTAGGATTTAATTTACCCCTTTTGGGCATCGAAACTGCCTCCAGAAAAGATGGGCAGTCTCCAGTTGGGTCATTTCTTTTACTCGAGCCCGAGAATGTCTTCTTGAGCGCCGTTAAACCACCGGAGCAGGGAGATGGCCTGATCGTCCGTTTCTGGGAAGCGGAAGGGAAAACAACCACCGCGCGGCTTCGTTTTGCCAGACCTGTTCGTTCAGCCATTCGGGTTGATCTACTTGAAGACCCACTGGCCAACGTCGCCCAACCAGGCGTAGATGGCAATACTGTAACGGTGGAGACCCAACCGCACGAGGTGGTTTCGCTGAAATTAAAATTTTGACTTTATGTTTAGATAGCAGGCGGTAGTAGTACTAAGTTTCCACTTTTTTTAGATGTGAAACGTGATGCGTGAAAGATAAAAATACACTGAGAGAAAATAGAAGTAACCAGTTGTGCGAATGCGGGTCAAAACAAGTCCTTTTCTCCCAACGCGTCGCACTCTTCGCCTTACGTTTCACTTTTTACATTTCACTCATCAATTTTCAGTTTCAAGTCACCAGAGTACAAAAGCTGAACCCCATATTGAATTAGAAAGGAATCAATAATGGAGAAAACGCAATGGCCAGCTACTTTGGATTTACGTAACCCTGTACAGTTAGGTCTGAAGTGGCTCAAGGATACAGATACCCGAAAAATTACCGATGTGGGTGAAAATGGCTGGTGGGTAGGCTGGGGATATGGCGATGTGACCGGAAGAATGGTGGATGCATTTATCTTGGCCAGACAGGTATTGGGCGTGTCCGAGCCCTATCCCGAAGAACTACGAACCAGAGAATTTCTGATTTCGCTATTTGATCCCGAGGATGAACTGAGCTGGAGACCAGAAACCTCCAAGCGAAGGCGTGCCGCACACATGTTCGACCAGTCCAGTGTACTTTTTGGCCTGGTGACCTGGTGGATGGAGTCGTACGACAAGACGGTAAAAAAGTATCTTGAACGGTTAATCAAAGGGCTCTGGCAGATTGCAGAGAAACCCGATGATTATTGCTATTATCCATTAGAGGTCTACACCCCTGCTGGTTGGACGGAAGACTATGATGAATTCCGAGATGGTCGTAAGAATGTGAAAGCTGACCCCTGTCACGAAGGTGGCAGGCAGATTTTCCCCTTGGTCCAATATTACGAACTAACTGGATTCGAGACGGCACTAAAATTGGCTCAAGGACTGGCTAATTTTGTTATGTATCATGCTGGAGTATTCGAACCGGATGGCAGTTTCCTGGAGAGAAAATCAAGGGTAGCAGGGCATGTGCACAGTCGGTTGGCTACAGCGGCAGGTGTTATCAAGTTAGGGTTGGTGACTGTTCGGGATGAATTGATTCAATGGGGCAAAAAAGTTTTCGATTGGGCGATGAACAATGTCGCTTTCAGTTTTGGTTGGGTTTCGGAGATGGCTCACCGTTCTAATGGTGGCTGTGAAACCTGTTGCATCACCGATGCGATTGAGATTGCCCTGCTTCTGGCCCGAAACGGATACCCGGAATATTGGGATATGGCGGAGCGGTTTGCCCGCAATCATCTGCTGGAAAGCCAATGTCAGAAAACGGGAGGCTTTTCCGGCCATTCACGGCCTAATGATTACACCTGGATTCACTATGCTACCGGTAAACCAGACTATGATGTGGCTGGTTGTTGTTCGCCAGCCGGAGTGCGAGGTCTCTACCTTATTTGGGACAATATTGTAACCACTTCGAACAGAAGGGTAGATGTTAACTTTGCCCTGAACAGGACTTCCGAATGGGTAGAAGTGAAGAGTTTTTTGCCGCACAGAGGTGAAATTCATCTTAGAGTGAATAGCCCCTGCAAGCTACGTTATCGGATGCCTGATTGGGCAGTTCAGCAAGACTGGATGGTGAAAATTAATGATATTCCTGGAAAAGTAAGTTTAGATGGAACCTATATTCTGATTAACGATCTTCGGGAAAACGATGAGGTTGTCATCACCTATCCTGTCAGGAAGGTAACCGTACAGGAAGAAGTTATGAAGCAGCGTTTTACCGTCCACTGGCGAGGGAACACTGTAGTGCAGATTGAACCGCAGGGTGAGGTGGAGCCTCTTTACCGGCGAGCCAATTTAGATACAGATGAGGTGTCGGTTTATGAAATGAAGCCAGGCGGTATTCTGGCTCATTATATCCATTGGTTTTAACGAGAGAAGTCGGACTCAAGAGAGCCCTCCCACATTTCTAATTGAAGACATGGGAGATTAAAAAAGGTATGGGGGATTAAAAAAGACATAGGGGATTAAAAAAAGCATGGGAGATTAAAAACTTGTGGGAGGCGTCTCCAGACGCCGATAATTACGTCGAATAAATAATGTACAATTCTAATATTTCTCTCACGTCGAGCTTGAAAGAATTTAGAATGGGGGGGGGAGATTGAGTTCTGGAATTCATTGGTCAGGAGATTCTGGGTAAGATTTTTAGGGGTTAGAGATCGGGCTCGGGAGAGCCCTCCCACATTTCTAATTGAAGACATGGGAGATTAAAAAGTTGTGGGAGGCGTCTCCAGACGCCGATAACTACAGTTAGACTTTCTAAAATACGGAGCTTAATTTTAATGGAGAACTTATGAAAATCAAAGTGATTCCCCAACCTCACCAAGTAATATCTCAAGGCAGTTCTTTCCAATCAAGCCCGGACTGCGTAATCACTACATCCGAAACAGGCCGGTTTTCTGCCGAACTTCTTCAACAAGCGATAAAGAGTTCTATTGGCCTTGATGTACAAGTAGTGAATCTGTCGGACAAGCTCCCTTCTCAAAAGGTTATTGTGTTAGGAATTCCTGAACGAGACGAAAAAGTGCGTGAAATATGCCAGGAAAGGTCGATAGATTTACCTGATCAACTTGGGCAAGAAGGTTATCTGCTTGATGTAAGCGAAAACGCTGTGCTTGTGGTAGCTAAAGATTCCCCAGGTCTATTTTACGGCGTGCAAACATTAATCCAACTTGTAGAGTCGTCAGAATCAGGGGAGTTGCCGGGTTTGCGTATCACTGATTGGCCTGAACTGCGATATCGGGGTCTTCATATAGATATCAGCCGTGGGCCGGTGTTGCGGATGGACTATCTCAAGAAGGTCATCCACACTATGGCACGTTACAAGTTGAACATGCTTACTTTGTACACTGAACACATGTTCGCTTTCAAGAAACATCCGGTTATCGGGCCGGAAGGCGGAGCATTGACAGCAGAAGAAATCCGGGAACTGGTGGAATATGCTAAACCCTACAATGTGGAGCTGGTAGGCAACTTTCAATCGCTAGGACACTTCCGCAACATCTTGAAACATCGAGAGTACCGAGACTTAGCCGAAACGGATTTTCGCTGGGTGGTTTCTCCAGCCAAGGAGGAGACCTACAGATTACTGGAAGATTTGTATGCCGAAATTGTGCCAGCCTATGAATCCGAGTTTTTTAATGTCAATTGCGATGAGACCTGGGGACTGGGCGAAGGGGTCAGCAAGAGAAAGGCAAAAAGTGTTGGCGTGCAAGGCGTCTATTTAGAACATCTGTTGAAACTCCGTGAGATACTCAAAAAATACGGCAGACGGATGATGTTCTGGGGGGACATCGTGCTGAATCACCCAGAGGTGATCCCCCAAATTCCCAGGGATGTGATTGTTTTAAATTGGACTTACCTGGGCAGAGAAAGCTATCTGGAGCGCATTGAACCGTTTCGAAAAGCAGGGTTGGATTTCTTTGTCTGTCCCGGGGTGAGCTGCTGGTCTCGCATCTTCCCGGACTATGTGAATGCTACTCAGAATATTCAGAACTTCATCCGTGATGGTTACCGTTCTGGAGCTTTGGGGGTACTCAATACTTGCTGGGATGATGATGGCGAGAACCTTTTTGAGTACAACTGGTATGGCATCCTCTGGGGAGCGGAATGCGCCTGGAGGCCCGAAGCAACTGATATCTCGAAGTTTGACGAAAAGTTTGCCTCCTGCTACTTTGGTACTAATGGCACAGAGGTTACAGAGGCTATTAAACTGCTTGGAAGCTGTGAGCAGGTGATCTGGCCGAAGTGCGCCCCTGGAATTGGTACTGATGCCCTGTTCTGGGAAGACCCTTTCATTGAGAAAAGTCCAACCCAGATTGAGGGGTTCTGGAAGAAAATGGAAGATATTGAACGTAGAGCCAACGCGGCCAAAGAGCTTATTGACCGGGGCCGTTCTCAGATCAAATACCATCAGGAGGATATTGACTATTTAGTTTTTGCTGCTGAGCGAATGGCTTTACTTACCAGGAAGTTTCTTCTGGCGAGAGAAATCCTTTCGGAATATCGAGAGATAGTTGAACCCTCCTGCCAAACTACTGGCGTTGCCGAGAAGGTTGAAAGTTGGGGCTGGAAATTGGCCAATCTCAGAGCTCAGATCGAAGATTTAGAAGATGATTACCGGAGGCTTTGGCTGGCAGGACGTCGCCTTTATTGGCTGGAAGTGAATCTGGCTAAGTACGATCAACTTATCAAGACTCTGGAGAGCCGTGCACGTCGGCTTTTGAATTGGGCTAAGAATTACCGAGAAGAAGGAAAGCTTGCTTCTGTAGAGGAGTTGAAGAGATTGTAAAGAGTCGGGCTCAAGAGAGCCCTCCCACATTCTTAATTGGAGGTATGGGAGATTAAAAAAGACATGGGAGATTACAAAAAGCATAGGGGATTGAAAACTTGTGGGAGGCCGTCTCCAGATGCCGATTAACTGGTCGAATAAATAATGTCCAATTCTAATATTTCTCTCGCCTCGAGCTTGAAAGAATTTAGAATGGGGGGGAGATTAAGTTCTGGAATTCATTGGTCAGGAGATTCTGGGTAAGATTTTTAGGGGTTAGAGATCGGGCTCGGGAGAGCCCTCCCACATTTCTAATTGGAGGCATGGGGATTAAAAAAGACATGGGGGATTAAAAACTTGTGGGAGGCGTCTCCAGACGCCGATAACTGCGTCAAATAAATAATGTCCAATTCTAATATTTCTCTCACATCGAGCCCGGATGAATTTAAAGAGTAGGTGGATTATCATGTTTGAAAAAAGACACCGTCCTCGCAGCTCAGCACTTCGACGTGGTCGCGTGTCGGTGGGGGGCTATGCATATTTCATCACTAAATGTACCTTGGATATCCAAACTACCGTTTTGGCTCAACAGGAGTGTGCTAATATTATCATCGAGAGTTTGATATGGCTAAAGGAGCAACATGTTATCCATCTCTGTGGATTTGTTATTATGCCTAATCACTATCACTGTATTATAGGGGTTCTTGAAAAGAAATCGCTAAGTGAGATTTTAGAAAGTGTGAGTAAATATACAGCCCGGCGGATTAATGGAATATTCGATCGGAAAGGCCAATTTTGGCAAGATGGTTTCTACGATCACTTTATTCGGGATCGATGTGATTTTGATGATATTCTGCAGTATATGCACTACAATCCGGTCAAAGCAGGTCTTGTGCCGGAACCAGGTTTGTGGCCATATTCAACGGCTCATCCTAAGTATGCCCATTTAATTGATTGGGATTGGTAGGTCCGAATTTGCATCCGTAGGGTTGTTTTCTTTTGCGGC
>CAZQSC010000066.1:0-12733 GCA_964595705.1 uncultured bacterium
CTCCCTCCGTAGGTATGGTTGCTGGGCGTACAGAGTTTTCTCGAACAGAGGAACGCTCTCTGTTCCACAAGCTACAGTCACTGGAGTTCCTTGGTATTGTGACCGCAGAGGCCGGGGCAATCGGCGCAGGTTTCCCTGCCACCTGCAGCGGCAGCAATCTCGCTTACCGCCGAGAGGCGTTCGAGCAGGCAGGTGGATTTGGAAAGGGAAAGCGGTTAGTATCCGGCGATGACGACATCCTGATGCAAACCATCCATAAGAAAACTCCCTGGAAGGTCACCTTCGCTACCGCACCGGAAACTTTTGTACAGGCTCGGCCGCCCGGCAACATTGGTTCCTTCCTCCACCAACGAGCACGCTGGGCATCGAAATGTGCCCACTACCCTCAAAAATGGTTGGTTGCGTTACTGGGAGCAATCTTTTTCTACTTCTGTTTGATGCTGTTTGCCCTTCCCTTATCTCTCTGCCATTTCTCTCAGTTCCCAGCACCGCTTATCTGCTTCTCCCTGAAAGCAACAGCAGAGTTGACTGTTGTGTGGACCGGCAGTATTCTATTCCGTCGGCTGGATCTTCTACCTCTCTTACCCTTGGCCGAAGTTCTTCACATCCCATACATTGTGTTAGTCTCAATCCTGGGGTTCTTTGGGAAGTTCAGCTGGAAGCAACGGAAGGGAAAATGGGGGAATCAGTAGGAAACCGCAAAGCCCGCAGGGGAGGCGCAAAGAGTGCGGAGTTCTAGAGTAAAGAGAGAGCTCAGTATTGAAAATAAAGCGCTCCTTGAGCCCAAATCTGACCGATGCAGATCAGGGTTGCCCCTTTTTGAATCTAATGGGCTGAAGTGCACACTACGACCGTTTAATCCTTGGCGAACTTGACGCCTTCTTTAGGCTCTCTACGGTTAGAGGACATCGCAGTCCAGTGTCCTCTCGATAGAATCTGACCTGTGACAAATGAACAAAATGGCACTTTCACACATAGTGCAACGATTTTCCCCTTCTGTTCTCTGGAGGGGTGACCCTCTTCTGCCCAGAGTTGCTCTCACCTTCGATGACGGGCCTGACCCGGTTAACACTCCCAGATTACTGGATGTGCTGGCAAAATTTAGTGTAAGGGCCTCTTTTTTCCTTCAGGGCAGCAAGGTGGAAGGCTATCCCGAAATTGCTGCCCAGATAGCTGCAGAGGCTCACACTGTTGGCAACCATACCTACAGCCACGCTCGGCTGATACTGAAATCAAGGCGACTTATATATCAAGAGATTAAAAATGCCGAAAAAGCCATAACAAAGGCCACCGGAAGTGTTCCAAAATTTTTTCGCCCCCCCTATGGCCAAATGGACTGGTGGGGTTTTAAAACAGCCAGTGAAATGGGATACCAAGTAGTGATGTGGTCTGCTGTGCCTGGGGACTGGAAGGCAAAAAACTCAAAAAAAATCGTCAAAGCAACTCTCTCCTGTTTGTCCAACGGAGCAATCATTGTGCTGCATGACAGGACACCAGGACTTCCTGCCGCCTTAGAGCCAATTATTCAGATCGGAGAACAGAGAGGCTTTAGCTTCGTATCGCTGGAACAGATGGGATGTTTACAATAGCAGTAGTGATTTGGGGAGCCTTATATCTCTCTCTGGCTATTTTCTTTCTGTTAGGTACGTTTAAGGAGAGCAGAGGGAGGAGAGAGAATAAGCAGCGGCCTTTCGTGTCAATTGTAATTGCAGCAAAAAACGAGCAGGCTAACATTGGCAGGTGTTTAGATTCTCTGCTGGCTCAGAACTATCCAGGGGATAAATTTGACATATTTGTGACCGACGACTGCTCAGAGGACTGTACCGCTGAGATTGTCAGAAACTACACCACCCGTTTCCCGAAGGTCCACCTGCTTCAGGCCAAATCGCCCCCTGAGGGTCTTTCTGGAAAACAGCACGCCCTGGCAATGGGCATTGAAAGCTCCACAGGGGAGATCATCCTGACCACCGATGCTAACTGCACAGTCTCCCCAGAATGGGTAGGCAAAACAGCTGCTCATTTTTCCCCAGAGGTAGGGTTAGTCGCTGGATTTGCACTTTTGGAGGCAGACGGTCTGTTTGCCAAACTGCAGTGCTTGGATCTGCTCTACCTGCTTACCATTGGCTGGGGAGCAACCGGTATAGGAAAACCGACCAGCGCCATCGGGAAAAACCTGGGATTCCGGCGGAAGGCCTACGAAAAGGTGGGAGGATACCAGGGCGTAGGGTTCACGCTTAACGAGGATCTGGCCCTGTTGGGAGCTATTCGTGACACACATCGCTGGCACATTCGATTCATCGCCGATCCATCCCAGGCAGTGACCGCCTCTCCGGTGGAGACATTTCCAGAATTCCTCGGCCAGAGGAAAAGATGGACACTGGCAGGCCTGAAGAAAATCCCCTTCTTCGGACAATTTGTGCTGGTGATTGCTTTCTGCTCCCGGCTCCTGGTCATCACCCTCCTCCTGTTATCCCCACTGAGAGCAGAATGCCTCAGGCTTGCAGCCGCGGTCTTTCTGGCGACAAGTCTATCCGACTTCCTAATTCTTCTCCGGAGCGTTATCCGCTTAAAAAGAAGAGACTTGCTTAAGTACTTGCCCCTTATATTTCCCTTCCAATTGCTTTATCAGTCAATCATAGGCACATCCGTGCTGTTGGGAAGACGGCAACTCTGCTGGAAGGGAAGAAAATATGATGGCCATCTTGTCTAGTTACTCTTTATCGTGGAGATCCCTCGCCGGAGGCTAACAGATTGACCACTGCCTGGGCGAACTTTCGGGCTGCTTTGGGACCATTGCCAGTGACTATTTTGCCCGCTACAGTGGCATCCTCGCCAGTGTAAATTGCCCCTTTGGCCTTCAGTCTATTTGCCTCGGTGAAGAAGACTGTTGCTCTTCTGCCCTTAAGCACACCAGCATTGGCAAGGGTAACTGGAGCAATGCAGATCGCCCCTAAGACCTTCCCCTCAGTGTAGGCCTCTTTAATCAGTCTGTGGGCTGCTGGATCTTCCCAGTACTGCCTTGCCCCCACTCCACCAACAAAGACCAGGGCATCGTAATCTGTTGCCTTGACCTCCTCTAAGAGGGTGTCGGGCTCCACTACCGTCCCTAACATTCCAGTTGCCTTCTCTGTGGAGGCAGAGGCAACTGTCACTTCTGCTCCGGCCTTTTCGAAGACCTCTCTGGGAATACGATACTCCTCGTCACGGAAATCTTTGGGGGCGATTACCATCAGTATCCTTTTCCCTTTGAGCTCTGGCGCAGGTTTTGCCCCCTGCTGAGCACTTTCCTTCTCTTTTGTCTCACATCCTAAAAGCAATGTGAAAAATGATGCCAGAAATAAGATCCTAAATGCTTGCATTTTGGTTCACCTCCTGCTTTTCGCCTTTTCCGCCCTTACGATTTTTGACGAAATCCCGCAGAAGAGAGTCTTTTCCCCAGCGAGATCCACCATAAGGAAGCGGTCAACAGAGCAAATATCAACAGTGTTCCCCATCTGGAAAAGGGTCCCATCCAGTCTTTGGCAAACTGAAGGTTGATCCCCTGCCAGGCTAAAACTGCCAGTAGGATTCCAATAAGCGCATCTCCGGCGATCATACCAGAGCTGTAAAGTACCCCTTTCTCTTGGTATTCAAGGGAGTGGCTGCCTGCTGTTTTTCTCTGGACGATGCCTCGCAGGATACCCCCGATAATAACCGGGGTAGACAGCTCTATGGGCAAATAGAGCCCCACTGCAAAAGGCAGAGAAGGGATCCTCATCAATTCAACCACTAAGGCAGTGGCCATTCCTATAAAAACAAAAGTCCAGGGAACTGCCCCGGTCATCACTCCCTTAACCACCATTGACATAAGGGTGGCCTGGGGAGCAGGCAACTCAGCCGAACCTATTCCATATCCCTTGTGAAGGATCAAAACAGTCCAGCCGACAACAGAGGCAGAGGTCACTACTCCCAAGAACTCGCCTATCTGTTGCTTCATTGGTGTTGCCCCCACTAAATAGCCTGTCTTCAAGTCCTGAGAGGTATCTCCAGCAATACAGACAGCGACGCAGACCACTGCCCCTACGCTCAGAGCGGCCACCATACCCGCCTGGCCTGTCCAACCCAACCTTAGCAATATCAAGCTGGTAGCCAAGAGGGTGGCGATGGTCATCCCAGAGGCAGGATTAGAAGAACTGCCCACCAGTCCCACTATCCGTGAGGAGACGGTGACAAAGAAAAAACTGAATATCACCACTAATACTGCCCCTATCAATTTGACCGGCACCTGAGGAATCACCGCTAAAATGACGGCGGAGACCAAAGCCCCTATTATCACCATTACCATCGGGATATCCCTCTGGG
The DNA here is from genome assembly GCA_964595705.1 of uncultured bacterium. Classification (GTDB taxonomy): domain Bacteria; phylum Latescibacterota; class MVCY01; order MVCY01; family MVCY01; genus MVCY01. The sequence goes on from CAZQSC010000066.1 coordinate 4,342, forward strand.
TTCTGAGACCCTCGGCCTTGCCCGAAATCCCGTGGCTTAGCTCCTCAAACCCCAATTTGAAGGACTCCAAGACGGTAGGGGCAGCCTTGGTGAGACTGGCGACTCCACCTAAGCAGACAGCCCCTGCTCCTATGTATCTGATGTAGCTGTCCCATATCTGGTGGGGCCCCATCTCCGATATCAGGGTTGTGGCAGGAAAAATGGGATGGCCAATTCCCCTGCCCACAAGGGTTATGGCAGGGATGAAGACCAGCCAACCCAAGGCTCCCCCAGCAAACAGATATGTGGCTATCCTGGGGCCAATTATGTAGCCAACGCCCAGCAGAGCGGGCATGGCGTCTATCCCTATCTTCATGTTCACTTTTTTAACCAAGTTCCAGGCCGGATGTTCTTCCCACAGACCGATCCCCCCCATAAGGAACTTGTATATCGCCCCTATCCCTACCCCCAGGAATACCATCTTAGCCTTCACACCACCCACATCGCCTGCCATCAGAACCTTCGCACAGGCCGTTCCTTCGGGATAGGGAAGATTCCTGTGCTCTTTGACTATGAGGAACTTCCGCAGAGGGATCATAAATAGCACTCCCAGGCACCCGCCAATAAGGGAGATTAAGAATATTTTGGTAACCCGCGGCTCCAATCCCCAGATGATCAGCGCCGGAATGGTAAAGATCACCCCGGCGGCCAAGGATTCACCCGCCGACCCTACGGTCTGCACCATATTATTCTCTAAGATTGTGCCTTTTTTAAACATACCTCGCAGTACCCCCATTGAGATAACAGCCACCGGGATAGAGGCACTCACCGTCATCCCCACCTTCAACCCCAGGTAGGCATTGGCAGCTCCAAAGATGAGTCCCAAAATCACCCCCATAACTATGGAGGTTAGAGTAAATTCAGGGATAGACTGCTCTGGTGGAATATAAGGCTCATACTGCTCCTTATATGCAGTGACATCTCCGTTTCTACGCACCTTACCCTCCTTTTATTACCCAACGGTATTATTTCCACGCATAGGGCCACCCCTTCCCCCCAGTGTTCACTTGGCCTTCATAGGGGCCATTCATGAATCGTCCCTACATTCGGCTGCTCAGAATCCTTACCCTATTTAAGGAATTTTGCCGAATAGCATCAATGGTTATTAACCCAGATTCGGAAAAATCCCTCTAAAGATTTTTCTATCTCTTGCACATGTGTCAAATAAGCTAAGGCTTGACTCCGTAATTCTATAAACATGTCGTCTCTAACGAGACTCTCCTCCGTCCCAATAGGGACAAAATGTTTATAGCAATAGGATTAACCGTTCGTTCGAAGTCCCTTTAGGGACGATATGTTCACTATTAAACCTCAAAATGGCCAGGAGACCCTTTTTTATTTTCATAAGTTTTCCGAATCTGGGATTGACAGTGTTTGCCTGTATATATGTTTGTTTCTTTCGTAAAAAAATCTGAAATCTCCGCAGAGATACAAAGACCATGAAGAAAATAAGAAATATAGTTATTGGTTACTAAGAGAATATCTTCTTTTGTCTCTCATCTTAAAATCAATCTCGGTGAATTTTCACGAATCAGCTATGTATGTGAAGACAGTAGGGACTAAAAGAAATCTCCCTCTCTTTCAGGAAGCGGACGAGAGGGAGATTTCTTTCTCTCTTCGCATTGGGATAAGGCTACTAAAACTTGTATCCTATGGAAAAGCGATGGGCTCCACCTGTATCGGTAAGCTGAACCCAGTAGATGTAACTGTAATCGAATCTAAATCCACCCAGTTTGTAACCCAAACCAAAACTGCCCTGCCCTATCTCGCTCTGTTTCTCTAAGGAATTCCAATTCCCACCTAATCTAAGTGAAAGCCCAGTGGCAGCCAAATTTCTCTCTCCACCTACAAGCAGTTTCTTTTTCCCGCCAGTGTCAACGAATTCGGCAGAAACAAGCATCGCAGGGAAGCGAAAACTCAATCCTACGTGAATTTCCATGGGTAGATCTCCACCTAAACTGGAATCGTGGGCAATATTGGGTTGGTTGAGATTTTTAATAAATCCTCCCACAGTAAAGCTCGGCAGTGGAGACCACAGCAGGCCAGCATCGACACCAAAGCTTGTCTTAGACAGAGAACTGCCCAAGGGGTCACCGGCTGCCAGTTTTGCATCCCAGCGCATAGCCTTAAGATTTGCTCCTAATGCCATGTTAGCCAACAGGTTGCGGGCATAGGAGAGCGTCACCGTATTCTCATCCCAGACGTCGCTCATAAGGCTTTGCCAGCCTAAACCTACAGTACCCAGAGCCCCCATAGGTTGGACATAGCCAAATAGCCCCTGAGCTAAGTTATCTCCAATATTGGGGAAAAGCTTAGCATACATACTGGCGAGTTCTGGTCTGGAGATGTTAGCTAACCCTGAAGGGTTCAGAAATATAGCATTAGCATCGTCGGCTACGGAAACAAAACTGCCCCCCATAGAGGCCGGTCTTGCCCCAGCGCCAATGTCCTCAAATGCTGCTGCCCAAACTTCCACTCCAGATAAAATAAGACAGGAGCAGATGCCCACAACCAAAATATTCAATAACCTTTTCATACTCAACCCTCCTTGTGTATTATGTTTACCTTTTCGATTTCCTCTATGCTACTTCATATTTCTTAATTAACCGCGAGGCTGCCGAGCTTTATAAACATCCCTGCGAAACCGGAAAACCAGATCTGTAGTCTCTACAGGTTCGCCCGAGACATTAAACCGCAAGACCACATCATTGATAACCACGCCGATTTCTTTAACATCAGGATGAAGTCGAGGGAACACCACATAACCCTCGCTCTCCTGCCCACTGAAAAGTATATCACCAGAGTAAAGGGTAGCTCTCAAGATATCTTTTCTGGCCTCAAAACGGTTGTAGGCAACCCCAGCATATCCTATCACATAGGGATAATAATATTCCTCCAAATCTAATAAGCTCAAAGAGTGATACTCACGGCCATTCTGGGAAATAATACTGATTTTGGCTGGGTCAATTTGGACCTTTGGATATGTATAGTTTTTCACCTTCAGCAAGAAAACGGTGAACCGCTGGGGAGTCTGACGGGTTACCGGGTCCTTCCAGTTGCCATAGGTATATGGATTAGTTGAATTTATGCCCTGCGCAGAGGCTTCCGGGAATTTTCTATTCAACTCTGCGTCCGTCAAAGGTCTGAGGCTTATCTCCAATCTCTTATGAACATAAGCAACACTCCCATCATCCCTAATCACCATGCCCCGTTCCTGATGAGTTTCTGTTTCAGGAGATAGATCAGTCGCAAAATAGTGATACCCGCAGCCAGCGATCAATATAATAACCAAAAAGGGAAAGACCTTCATCAATAATTCCTTCCGCATCTCACAGATCTCCTTATTTAAAATTTTAAAGAGTTTAGGTTGTTTTAGGGAGAAGAAGCATGCTAACTCTGCCCCTCATACCTTGACCTAGATTTTCTTGAAAGGGGTTGAAAGAGTCTTTAATAATAATAAACACCCCGAGGGGAATTGTCAAGATTTTTTTCTGGTCCTAAGAGAACGAATTTTAAAAATGTATTTAACTATTTAGTATAAGCTTATCTCGAAACGAGGGTTGGTTCTTGTTAAAAAAATTTGGGCCCAAGTCCCTTATTTTCTCCTCCAGCTCTCCTGAATTTCATAAAAGGATGAGGCGGTGGCTACAAAATCTCATAAGATTGTTGATAGCGATCTCAAAATTAGGCTTGACATCAATTCTCAGGTCGTTTATATTTCTACTCACAGAAGTCTCCCCAGGTATCTCGAAGGCATCTGCTGGTTTGTAATTAGGCAAATCTTGCAGTAACTTTGAATTGGGGGCCCTTAAAACCGATTTTCTTCTCTCCCTTGGTAGGGGTGACTGTGTAATTGTCTCCTCCTGTTTAAGTGTAGGCAAGCGCTTTTTACCCCTAGGTCACTTTTTCGGCACAGATGAGCCTGTTGGAGCTCTTTATGATAGGGCTTCTCAATGAATAGAGAGGTCTTTAAATGTCCTTGCGGTTCACATATAGCTGTTGGGTAACAATGCTGATTGTTTTCTCCTTGTTGAGTCTTCCTAAAGTTTCTTTAAGTCTCCCCCATTTTACGGATGTGACTTCAGAAGCAGGGGTTGCATTCAGGCACTGGAATGGGGCCAGTGGAAGAATGTACCTTCCCGAGACGCACGGAGGCGGAGCAGCTTGGTTGGATTACGACAATGATGGTTATTTAGACCTTTATGTAGTGAACAGCGCCGCTTTACCTGGCTGCCATTATGACTTCACCCCTCGAAATGCCCTTTACCGCAACAACAGCGACGGCACTTTCACCGATGTCACCCTGAAAGCAGGGATAGCGGATACCTCTTTTGGAATGGGTTGTACTGCAGCCGATTATGATAATGACGGGTATACAGACATCTATGTAACCAATCTTGGCCCTAATATCCTCTATCACAACAATGGAGATGGGACCTTCACCGATGTCACGCTCAAGGCGCGTGTGGGAGGCGGGGAGGCCCTTTCTGTGAGCGCTGCCTTCTTTGACTACAACAACGATGGTTATCTGGATCTGTATGTGGTAAATTACGTTGCTGACCCTATAGAAGGAAATAAATGGTGTGAAAAAAAAGGAATCCGAATGTATTGTTCCCCGGCTGAGTTCGCTGGTGAACCCAACCGCCTTTACCGGAACAACGGTGACGGTACCTTCACTGATGTCACTAAGGAAGCCGGTGTTTATACAACCGAGGGGAGAAGTCTTGCGGTAGTCTGTAGCGACTACGACGGTGATGGTGATGTAGATATCTTTGTGGCCAACGACAGAACCCCGAATTTCCTCTATCAGAACAAGGGAGACGGTACTTTCGCCGAAGTGGGACTTTGGTCCGGCGTAGCTTATAATGAAGACGGCCAGATGGAAGCAGGAATGGGATGCGATTTTGGAGACTACGACAACGATGGAGATCTGGATATCTTCGTAGTCAATTTTCAACTGGAGAGCGTCACCCTTTACCGTAATGAAGGTGATGGTTTCTTCACCGATGTTAGCTTCTCGGTAGGACTTGGAAAGGAGACTTTCTCCCATCTCACCTTCGGTGCCAATTTCTTCGACTACGATAACGACGGCCACTTGGATATCTTCTGTGCCAATGGACATGTAGATTGTTATATCTCTCAGTTCGATCCCACCATAAGCTATCCCCAACCCAACCAATTGTTCAGGAACAACGGCAATGGTACCTTTACCGATGTCTCTTCACGCTCAGGAGAATGCTTTAAGGATAAGAAAGTGAGCCGGGGGGCTGCCTTCGGAGACTACGATAACGACGGGGATGTAGATATCTACATCGTCAACTCCAACCAGGTGGCCACTTTCCTGCGCAACGACGGAGGCAATCAGAACAATTGGATTATGATCAAAACCGTAGGGACTGAGAGCAACAGAGACGGAATCGGAGCCAGAATAAAAGTGGTTGCCGGTCCTCTGTCGCAGATAGATGAGGTTCGAGGTGCATCAAGTTATGCCTCAAAAAACGACCCCCGGATGATCTTCGGATTAGGCAAACAGGATAAAGCAGAGCTGATTCAGATAAGATGGCCCAGCGGCATTGAGGATAGACTCACTAATGTGAGAGCAAATCAGCTAATAATAGTGAAAGAGGGCAAAGGCATTGTAGAAAGGAGATAAAATGCCCGTCTACGGAAAAATTAAGACCTGGTTGTTCCTGATAGCTGTAGGGTTATTCGTTTTCTATGCAACTGATTCTGGCTGCGAGGAATCTGAGAGTTCGCAACAATTCTACTATCACTTCACCGCCGGTGTGGGCTATATCGACCAGCATAAGTACGAAGAGGCGATAAAGGAGTTGAGACTAGCCCTCCAAATTCGCCCCGATGAGCTCTCTGCCCTGATAAACCTTGGACTTGCCTATCATCATCACTACAAATACGACCAGGCCATAGAGGTCTTCCGGGAGGTTCTTCGCAGGAAACCGGATGAGCCTTACTCTCTTTTCAACCTTGGCTACATCTACCTTACGAAGGGAGATCAGTTAAAAGCAGCCGAGGCGTTACGGAAGGTGGCCGAGATCGACCCCCAGGACCCTGCCGTCCATTACAATCTGGGCTCCATATATCTACGACAGGGCAAATACGAAGAGGCTGTCGGAGAGTTCCAAAAGGCGATAGAAGTTGTGCCTAATCTACTTTCTGCCTACTATGGGCTGGCCCGGGCCTTTATGAAACTTAAGAAACCTCAGGAGGCCAAACAGGCCCTAGCCCAATACCAGAACTTGAGGCGCAGCGGCAATATCTCTGATGAAATGGAAAGAGACTTTAAAGAGGGAAAGTATCTCTCTCCCTTTGAACCGGAGCGAGTCTACTTTCCCACCAGGTCGGTTGAGGTTCGATTTTTAAATGTCGCTGAGAAATCGGGATTGACGTTTGTTCACGCCGAGGGCAAATCCCCCTCAGGAGAGTATCTGCGGGCCTTGCAACTGGTAGAAAGCCAAAACCTTCAAACTCTCAGCCTTCCAGAATATACCCCTACACTCAAGAAGAGAATAGCCCAGGCTATGGGCTCGGGCGCCGGGTTTTTTGACTACGACAACGACGGCCATCTGGACCTTTATGTGGTGAACTCTTCTGTCAACCGTCTTTATCGGAACAACGGCGACGGCACATTCTCCGATGTGACCCAACAGGCTGGCGTGGCAGACAGCGGGATAGGCTTGGGCTGTACCTTCGGCGACTACGACGGGGACGGCTACCAGGATATCTATGTGATCAATTACGGCCCGAATGTGCTTTACCGGAACAACGGCGACGGCACATTCTCCGATGTGACCCAACAGGCTGGCGTGGCAGATTCGTCCTTCAGCACCGGCGCCGCCTTTGTGGACTACGACCACGACGGTGACCTAGATATCTATGTCGCAAATTATATAGACTTGAATTCAACTCCCAGAGCCGATCCCTTTTTATTCCCTTCCGATCTGCCCGGCCAACCTAACCGGCTTTACCGGAATAACGGCGACGGTACATTCTCCGATGTGGCCACCCAGCTTGGCCTCTCCGGCGGCAGAGGCAGAAGTCTGGGAATAGTCTGCTTCGATTTCGACAACGACAGGGATGTGGACCTATTTGTGGTCAACGACGAACAGCCCAACCTCCTTTACCGCAATGACCGGAATGGTATTTTCACCGAGATAGCTGCCCGGGCTGGGGTGGCCGACAGCACCGGGACTCGGGGCGTGGCTGTTGGCGACTGGGACGGCGACGGCTGGCTTGACTTGTTCACCACCAACCGAAAGGCAGAAAGAAGCACCCTTTATCGGAACCGGAGGGACGGAACCTTCCTGGCCCAATCATTTAAAATCGCTCCAGAGAAAACCTGCTGGGGGGCTGCCTTTGTTGACTACGACAACGACGGCGATCTGGACCTCTTTGTGGCCACAAGCTCCTTCCTTTCTGGCTCACATAAGGGATATCTGCTTTACCGGAATCAACAGGGCAGTTTCTCCGATGTCTCCTCAGCCTGCCTGGAACTACCTGAGGCAGTGGCTGGACGAGGCATCGCCTTAGGGGATTACGACAACGATGGCGACATCGACATCTTTGTGCTCAATCATAACTCCTCTCCGGCGCTTCTGCGCAATGATGGTGGCAATCAGAATCACTGGTTGAGGGTGAGACTGGCCGGCACAGCCAGCAACAAAAACGGCATCACCTCCAAGCTGGAGGTAAGAACTGGTCCTTTCTGGCAACAAAGAGAACTCACAGCGGGTCCGGGGTATCTGTGTCAAAGCAGCCCTGTGGTCCACTTCGGGCTGAGCGACCGGGAGACTGTCGATCTGCTAAGAGTACGCTGGGCACGGGGTATAGTCCAATCGTTGATTGGGCTAAAGGCAAACCAAACGGTAGAAATTCTCGAAACCCCCACTGTGCTTGCCTCCTGCCCCACCTTTTATACCTGGGACGGCTCTGGTTATAGATTCATTTCGGATGTGCAGGGAAACGGTGTGGTCGGCTACCTGCTGGCGCCCGGGTTTTACAATCCACCTGACCCTGACGAATATACCAAAGTGGAAGGCTGGCAGCTTAAGCCCAAAGACGGGCTCTACCGGATACAATTCCTAGAACAGTTGGGAGAGATGGCCCTCTTAGATCAGGCAAAACTTCTGGTCATCGACCACCCTTCGGAGGTGGAAGTCTACCCCAATGAGAGATTCCAGGTCTTTCCTCCTTTCCCTGATTTCCGCATCGTAGTGGTTAAAGATGCCAGGGCGCCGGTGTGGGCTGTAGATGACAAGGGCAACGATATACTCTCCCTTATCGCCAGAAGAGATGGAGTCTATCCAAAGGACTTCAAACTTCTGCGTTTCCGAGG
>CAZQSC010000067.1:0-12629 GCA_964595705.1 uncultured bacterium
CAGCTTAACTGAAAGGAGGAGAAGAGTGTACATTTCTATTCGAGATGCGATCTTACAGCAGTTAGCGGAAAGTATGGGGGAAAAAGACGACCTCCTCGCCGGTTTGAAATTCCTGAACCTCAAAGCCCTGGAGATGGAATTTTTTAGAGATGGGACTGTTTACCTTCTGTCTCCAGAAAGAAAATCCAATAAAATCAATCTATTCAACTCTTCAGAAAGAGACCTGTTAGCTGAGCAGTTGGCCAAAAACCAGATTAGAATATCAGCCTTGTTGATGCACAATGACTTCAGCAATCCCGCTGTTGTTGAGGAGGTAGACTGGATTGTAAAATGTATTGCAGCAAGCAAGTTCTTTAGAATACAGACCATCCGCTTAGATCCAGCTATACATCAAAAGGGATTGCCCATCAGACAAGCAGCGGAAAAGGCCATAAAAATCCTGGAAAGGGTCTTGGCTGAAATATCTCCCACCGAGGAGATCTCTTTTGGGCTGGAGAACCACGGTGAATATAGCAATAACCCTGAGTTTCTCCGGATTGTATTTTCTGCTTTAAAAGACAGTCGCATTGGGATTACCCTCGATTCCGGAAATTTCTACTGGTATGGTTTTCCCCTGGATAGAGTTTACCAACTGTTCACTGAATTTGCTCCTTATACTAAGCACACACACATAAAGAATATAAGTTATCCTGCCGAGCTGCGACAGAAGCGAAGAGAAATGGGCTATAGATATGAAAAATATGTTGCGCCGATCTATGTAGGGGACATAGACCATCAAAGACTGGTGGATTCGTTAAAGAAGGTTGGTTATGCAGGAGATATATGTATTGAGGATGAATCCCTGGGTAGATTTCCTATGGAGCAATGGCCAGAGGTGCTAAAAAGAGATGTTGGGCATTTAGTAGGTAACGGGCCGCTTCATCGCCTTGGTAGCCCACGGGAGAATTGAGCTTTTCCCAGAAAGCGCGGCACCTTATCATGGGGACGGCAGAAGCGCGCTTCTTTTGGTTACTTTTCTGGTAAAGAAAAGTAACAGATAGTTCACTAAGACAAGGAATTTGTGCCCTTTAGGTCTCCGATTATAAGAATTTTTACGAAAGTTCGATTAGATAGATGGTTTCTGGATTCAATTGGTGGGAGTGGGATAGCCAGTATAGATAAGATAGTGGAAACCTATTGAGTTTCCTTAAGAAACAGAGGGCCCTACAACAATAAGGAGGTATGAGCATGAGAGGGCTGATTAGGCGGGCGGTGATACTGGTCTGCATTTCGTTCTTTCTGCTCTCCAGTGGAAAGATTGTTCAGGCAAAGCAACAGCCAACGGAAGGAAAGACCCAGAGGCTCCTCCAGCAAGTAGCAGAGAAGACAAAGGGACTGAAGAGCTACAGGGCAAAGTCCACTACCCGGATGGAAATTATGAAACAACTTATGGTAACAGAAGGGAAGCTTGTCTGTAAGCTACCCAACAAAACCAGGATGGAGATGGAGCTGCCCGTGGCTGGGGGTGTGAAGATGAAGCAGTTAATAGTCTGCGACGGGAAAGTCCTGTGGACGTATATACCCCAGATGAAGGTAGTCTACAAGGTAGACAAAGAGAAGGTGTGAAAAGAATTGGGAGAAGGGATACCTGAGAAATGCGGCAGCGACATCACCAGGCCCTTCCAGGGCTTGAAAAGAGAGAGCATCCGCTATTTGGGGACAGAGAAACTGGCTGGACAAGAGGTCTATCTGTTCGAAGCCACCCCTTCTGATACTAAGGGAATGGAACAAACTCAGTTCACACCCTCCCGGGTAAAACTATGGGTGGGGACCGATAACGGGGTTCTGTTTAAGATGGCCGCATACGACCGACAAGGCCAGGAGATGCTCAGCCAGAGTTTCAGCGCCATCGAACTGGATGTCTCTGTGGCCGACAGTCTGTTCGTCTTCACCCCGCCGGAGGGCATCCAGGTGGTGGATATGACAGAAGCCACGGTAAATACCCTGAAGAGCATGAAATGCCAGAAACAGAGGGGGAGATGCGGGATTGCTGAATGACAAGAGCGGTCGAGCCTGGTAATTCTGTTCTCTTCACCAGAGGCGATGCCACCGTTGTAAGGAGGCATCGCTTTTTCTTTGCCGCTTAAAACCGTTGCTTTTTGGCCGCCCTGTTGTTATATTTTAGTGTAGATTAGCAGATTTTGAGAAGGTTATCACCTGGAAATCAATCCCTATGCCAAGGGGGAAAAGTCTAATAAATTAGACTCTGTCCTTAACCCGATTTATTGGGTTTTCCATCTGTAGTGAGGGTAATTTATTCCCTCGCTCAACTCCCACAGATAGAAAATGGTCGTGAGAGATCTCATCAGAAAAATCGCAATAAAGATAAAGAGGGCCCGAAAAGTGGTAGCCCTCACCGGAGCAGGGATGTCGGTGGAAAGTGGCATAGCCCCCTTCCGTGGGAAGGGAGGGCTTTGGGAGAAATACAACCCTGAGGAGTATATCCACATCGATGCCTTTCGGGCCAACCCGGCAAAGTCCTGGAAACTGCTCAAAGAGATGGGAGAGGCCATCCTCCGCGCCCGGCCTAACCCTGGACACTTGGCCTTAGCGGAATTGGAGCAGATGGGGCATCTTAGTACTATTATAACCCAAAATATCGACGGACTACATCAGGAGGCGGGGAACACAGATGTGATAGAGTTCCACGGCAACGCCCGACGGCTGTTCTGCACTAAATGCAGCAGGCAGTTCAGGGCTGAAGAGCTTCGATTGGAAAACTTGCCCCCTGGATGCCAATGCGGCGGCATCATCAAGCCAGATGTGGTCTTCTTCGGCGAGTTAATACCCCCTAAGGCCTTGCAGCGGGCCCAGCAAGAGGCGCAAAGCTGCGATCTGATGCTGGTGATCGGCACCTCCGCAGTGGTCTACCCCGCCGCTGATATATCAAAAACAGCTAAATGGTGCGGCGCCGAAGTGGTAGAGATAAATCCCCAGCCCACCCCTTTAAGCTTCTCCGTCTCCGATTATATTATAAAAGGCACTGCTGGAAAGGTGTTACCTCAGATCGTAGAGGAATTGAAATCAGACTTGGAAAACACCGAATGAATACCGAAGTAAAGGATTAGAGTTGATCCCTGGTGATTGGTTCACCACTGACCACTCACCAGATAATATTCAGTGCCTTTCGGTCTGTTTCAGTGTTCAATTTTCGGATTTAGGCTGGAGGGAAGATGACGAAAACAGAGAAATATTCACGGGTTGAAGAACCTTACCCGCTGCCAGGGACGATGGAAGCCCTGCTGCTTTCCGGTGTAGGTATGGAGAACCTGAGGCTGGAGAGGGTGCCAGTGCCTGATTGTGGGCCGGGCCAGCTTCTGGCCCGGGTAGACGCCGCCGTAGCTTGCGCCTCGGACAACAAGCTGATCGACCAGGGCGCAGACCACCCCCTTATGTACGGCTGGGATGTCTGTAAGTACCCGGTGATCATCGGCCATGAGGGGGCAGTTACTGCTGTAAAGGTGGGAAAACATCTGCAGCCCAGATATCAGGTGGGGCAGAGATTTGCCGTTCAGCCTGCCATACCCAGCGGTCCTTATCATCATCGGGAAAGATACCGAAACAATGCAGAAGGCATCAGCAAGGTAGCGATGGGCTATACCCTGCCTGGTCTGTTTGCCGAATATGTGCTGATCACCGAGGAGGTGCTGGGGGGCGGCTGTCTGCTTCCTCTGCCCGAGGAAAAGATTCCCTATTTCGGAGCAGCCCTGGCCGAGCCTCTCTCCTGCGTCATAGCAGCCCAGCAGAGAACAGTGCATATTCTAAAAGAGAGTCCCTCTGCACCCCGCTGTGCCCGGCTTGGGCTGAAGAAGGGTGGACGGGTGCTCATTATGGGTGCCGGCCCTATGGGGCTGATGCACATCGAGGTGGCTATGAGCTACCACCCTGAGCTAATAGTGGTATCAGAGCCCCTGGTGAATAGACTGGGGCGAGCAAGATACCTGTTTGAAGACAAAGCCGGCAAGCTGGGCATTGCCTTAATCTGCACCTCACCAGAGAAACTGAAGCAGATTGTAGCCACCCAGACTAAAGGAATGGGCTTTGACGACATTATCGTCGCGGTGGGCAATGCCAGGGTACAGGAGAAGTCTTTTGAGTATCTTGCCAAAGGAGGGGTGACAAATCTCTTTGGCGGCACCAGGGCTGACGAAAGTTCTATTCAGGTTGACACCCGTAGAATTCACTACGACGGCATCTCCGTTGTTGGTTCCAGTGGCAGCGACTCCTCCGATGTGGCCCAGGTGCTGGAGATGATGGCTGCCGGCGCCATTGACCCGGGCAACTACATCGTGAAATGTGGCGGGTTAGACAGCGCTGTTGCCTTAATTCAAGCCCTCAGGGAGCGCAAGATAGATGGCAAAGGCGTGATCTATCCCCACACCAGGGCCCCTCTGACCGATATCCAGGGATGGAATGGAGAGAAAGAACGGGAGTTTTTGGAAAGGTGGTTACTGTTAACTGACTAATTTGGACTGTAATTCGCTAATAACCAATGACTGATGACTAATGATCCGAAGAAACTGGTTCAGTTCGGTGCAGGCAAAATAGGACGTTCTTTCATCGGGCAACTGTTCTCCCAAGCTGGCTACGAAGTGGTCTTTATTGACATCGACAGCACCCTGGTCGACGCTCTGAACAGAGAAAGACGCTATCGAGTGGAGATAAAGGACATCCGTCCCCAGACCATCTGGGTGGAGAATGTGCGGGCAGTGAATGCCCAGGAGACAGCGCGGGTGGCCCAAGAGGTTGCTGCCGCTGACATCATAGCCACCGCTGTTGGCCCAGCCGCCCTGCCCCATATTTACCCTACTCTGGCCCAGGGATTGGTGAAAAGAGATCAGATGGGCAGGGGTCCGGTGGACATCATCATCTGCGAGAACCTCCGTGACGCTGCCCGAATCTTCCGCTCCGGCTTGGCACAATATCTTCCAAAACACTTCCCCCTGGACTCCTTTGTCGGACTGGTGGAGACCAGCATCGGCAAGATGGTCCCGATTATGTCCAGACAACAACAGGAACAAGACCCTTTGTTGGTCTTTGCTGAATCTTACAACACCTTAATTGTTGACAAAAAGGGCTTTAAAACGGGTGTGCCTGCCATCGGGGGCATCGAGGCCAAAGAGAATATGAAGGCCTATGTCGACCGCAAGGCGTTTATCCACAACTTGGCCCATGCGGTCACGGCCTATCTGGGCCATCTCATCCACCCGGAGGCGACCTTCATCTGGGAGGCTATCGAAGATAAGCGTATTTACCAAGCAGCTTGCTCTGCTATGTGGGAATCGGCACAGACCTTGATTGCGGAATACCCCCAGGAATTCAACCAAGAGAACCAGAAGGAACACATTGAGGATCTGCTGCGAAGGTTTAGCAATCGGGCGCTGGGAGACACGATCTATCGGGTAGGCCGTGACTTGCCCCGTAAACTCTCCCGAGATGACCGGCTGATTGGCGCCCTTCGCTTAGATATAAAACATTCTATCCCAGCCCCCTACACCACCCTGGGGGCTGCCGCTGCCATGCTGTTTCGGGCCAAAGGCCCAGATGGACAGCTTTTCCCCGAAGACCAGCGCTTCTGCCAGGAGGTATATCCCAAAGGAATTGACTATGTGCTGGAAACAGTATGTGGATTAGATCCCCAGTCTCCCCAAGACCAACCCTTAATAGATGCCATCAAAAAAGCTCACCAGTTTCTCTTAGAGCAGGATTTGACAAAACCAGACTGGATAGAGCGATACACTTTATAGATTATTTAATTGGAACTTCAACTCATTTTTAAGAAAAAAAGGAGTTCAAAGCGATGATAAACCAGATTTCTGTTACCACCAGCACAAGGAGCGAATTTGTGGATATTACCGACCGGGTGCAGGAGGTGGTTTACGAAAGCGGGATAACAGACGGTCTCTGCTGTGTTTATGTCCCGCATACCACTGCCGGTCTCACCATCAACGAGAACGCCGACCCCAGTGTCAGGAAGGATATCCTGACTGAGCTGGAGAAGAATATCCCCTGGCAAGATAATTACAGCCATACAGAAGGCAATGCTGCCGCACACATAAAGGCAAGCCTGATGGGCTCCTCCCAGACCATCTTTGTGGAGAATCGAAGGCTGGTGCTGGGCACCTGGCAGGGGATATTTTTGTGCGAATTCGACGGCCCCAGACACAGAAGGGTACTGGTAAGAGTCGAGGGTAAATAGCTGAACTTCATTAAACTTGAGAAGCCTAATCTAACCGCAAAGACCGCCGAGAAGGCGCAGAGAACGCAAAGTTTTGAAAGAAGTAATAAATCTGTTGGCGAGCTTTGCGCCTTCTTTGCGTTCCCTGCGGTTGAACAGAAGAAGATAAAATTCGCTGAAGGTCAGCACTAACCTGAGAGATAGAAATTGAAACAGTTCTTCCTCACAATCCTCAGTTCCCTTTTCGCCTTGGTCTTACTGGTATCCGCTACGGCTCAGGCCAAAGAGGGGACAAGAGAAAGCCCTGCCGACACTGTCCATTATGCTGCCGAAAGGATAGACTGTAGGTTCGAACAGGATACTACCATAGTGCTGGTGGGAAAGGCTGAAGTGGTGTACCAGGATATGGAGTTGAAGGCAGGGAAGATCACCTACTACCCGGGCCAAGAGCTGCTCTGCGCCGAGGGGTTACCCGACACATCAGATGGAAAACTGAGATTCACAGAAACCCCGGTCCTCCGGGATAAAGAAGGGAGCATAAGAGCTCTGAGCCTGACCTACAATCTGAAGAGCAAAAGGGGAACACTGGTTGAGGCACGGACAAACTACCAAGAGGGGTTTTACACCGGCAGCCGGGTGAGAAAGCTGGGAGAGAAGACCTTATGGATTCTCAGGGGGACCTACACCACCTGCGACCTTAACAGACCTCACTACCGGTTCTGGAGCCGCCAGATGAAGGTGGTGATAAATGATAAGGTGATTGCCAAACCCGTTGTTTTCTATGTGCGAAATGTGCCGGTCTTCTGGCTCCCATTCATAGTCTTCTCCATCAGAAAACAGAGACACTCCGGTTTTTTAATCCCCCGCTACGGCAGCAATGACATTGATGGAAGGTATGTGTATAACTTAGGTTATTATCTTGCGCCCAGCAGCTACTGGGACACCACTATCAGGGGAACTCTCCGGGAACAAACAGGCTGGATGGTGGAGTCCGAACTCCGCTATCACCTTAGAGGCCGGCTTCGGGGCGCCATAACCGGCTCTTTCGACAACAGGGCCACAGGGATAGCACAAAAAAAGGCGTGGAGATTGGGATTCTCCCACCTTCAGACATTAAGCCCCACTATGACCCTACGAGGCAGGGGCGATTTTTATAGCGACAAGAACTTTTCCGTAAGGAACAGCACCAACCTTTACAGCCGCTTGAACCGCACCCTCAGGTCTTACTTCTCTTTCCACAAACAGTGGTCTGGCTCAGGCAACAGCATAGACTTGACTGCCTCCCACAGCCGAAACCTGGATACCGATGAAACAACCCTGTATCTGCCCCGAATCAGTTTCCGTAAAGCCAGAGCACCTATCCTGAAACCACCAAAGGGAGATCATACCCTTGCTAAATGGTATCATTCAATCTATTATTCCTTCAGTTCTGACTTCTCTCATTTAAGACAAGAACGAACAACTGGTAACGACAGCAAGATCAATATTAACACGAACCTTTATGCGTCTGGGGCCCAGAAACTCTGGAGTTGGCTTCACCTGCGGCCGTCGGTTTCCTGGAGGATGAAGGGTTTTCAGGGCCAGGGAGAAAAGTTCCAGCGGCAGGAGACCTACAGTTTTGCCCTCTCTGCCAGTACAACTCTTTATGGATTTTTTCAGCCTCGTATGGGGAACCTGAGGGCCGTCAGACATATGGTCAAACCAAGTGTCGCCTTTACATACTCTGCCAAATTAGATACTCTCCAGGGCTTCCGCTACGATTTCCGTAAGATAAGAGACCCTCGGACTCAGGTAAGACTCAACCTCTGGAATATCTTACAGGTAAAAACCGGCGAAGGGAAAAAGCAGCGAAAGTTCAATCTGGCAACCTGGGGATTTTCAAGCGCCTATAACCCCATGGCGAGAGAAAAGTTTTCAGACTTGACCACTAATGTGAGGGTTAGCCCTGTTAAAACCTTTGAAGTGGTTTTAAACTCGACTCACAGTTTTTATACCCCGGGCGGAGAGTTTCACCCCTCCGCGCTTCGCCTGAAAAGGATAAGTCTCACCAGTTCTTTTCGGCTAAGGGGGAAAACAGGCAAGAGAACTGCCCCACCAGAAAGCAGTCCCCCAGAGGAGATAGAGGAAGTTGCTGGGTACACTTCCAGCCGAGTGGAAGGGACTAAAATACCTCTCTCAGACAGGGAGGTCCCTTATCAATTAGGAATTTCTTATCGTTACTCGCTGGTAAAATCCCCTGGGTTACCGGCCTCGGTGGTACAATGGATAAAGGGGAACCTCAGTTTTTCTCCCACCTCGAAGTGGCGAATAGACTGGTGGGTGAATTATGACCTGGAGAAACGGAGAACCACCACCCAGCAGATATCCATTTACCGGGATTTGCACTGCTGGGAGGCCAGATTGGTCTGGATGCCCACCGGATACCGTCGTGGCTACTATTTTAAGATGAACATTAAAGCCTTGCCAGAAATAAAGATAGAAAAAAAGAAAGGAATAGTGGGCTTTTAGGTGAAAAAAATGTTGACAAATTGCTGAATTTCTGCTATAATTGTAAACAGCGCCTTAGCTCAAAATGGAAGGAGGTGAAAAAATGACCAGAGAGGAGTTAGTGGCCGAGGCGGCGAAGGATGCAGGAGTAACCAAAAAGGTGGCCAATGCAGTGGTAGTCTCTGTGCTGGACACTATCACCGATGCGTTAAGCAAGGGTGATAAGGTTACCCTGGTAGGATTCGGGACATTTTTAACAGCCAAGAGGGCAGCCAGGACTGGCAGAAATCCTCGTACAGGGAAAGAGTTGCGCATTCCCGCTTGTGTTGTCCCGAAATTCAGGGCTGGGAAGAAACTAAGGGAGGCGGTGGCTTAAGGGGATTGGTACCACCCCAAAAGAGTCCCGCGCCCGCGGGACTCTTTTTTATGTGACCTAATCTCTTTAACTCCACTAAGCAGAATTTGAAACAAGTGTATTTTTAGCTTCTGTCGGCGTCTGGAAACGCCTCCTACACCTCATTTCCAAAGCAGAATGAGGGACTGGTTAAAAGTGAATCGAGTTTAAATGATCGATGATCAGTGGCTAATAACTACCTTAAAAGACTTGACATAAATTCTAAGACCTTGTCTTATGAAGACAGCTGATTAAAATTGACTGGTAATTCCGAAGTGAACTTTACCCTCCAGTATGCCGTCACCCTCTCCCAGCCCGTAGTCAATCCCTACAATCCCCAGTCTTGATTTAGCTCTTATACCCACTCCGTAGCCAATCTTGCCCGCACTGAAACTTCCCCCCTGAGGGGTTCTATCAGAATATGCCCCCATATCCAAGAAGACAAAAACCCTTGAGTATTTTCCCAAAAGCAACCTATATTCCAAATTCAACCATCCTGTCCTGAAGCCCAGGAATTGCCTCTCCCGATAGCCCCGGAGAGAACGAGCACCACCAAGGGGGAATTTCTCACTGAGGGGAATGAATCTCTCTGTACTCCTTATCCAGGCAGCCTGAATCCTCAGGGCGAGAACCTGCCTGCTGAGGGGCGTCCAGTAATGTTCCAAGTTCAGCTGATACTGAGTGTTGTAAGTTTTCCTCTTCTCTGGTGTGAAGTGGTCAGTAGAGGAGTTCTGTCGGTAACTGAATTGGGTTTCCTCCCAGCAGAAGAGACCTCGGGTAGGATTGAACGGAGAGTCACGGGTATCATATTCCAATCTGAATCCTCCTGTCAGTGACTTGCTTTTGGCCATAGAGAAACTCCCCAGAGAATCGGGGATTACCCTTTTCCAACCTGTAGTAATCTGCGCAGAAAGCTTTGTCCCAACCGGCACTCCAGCAGAGATGGCAAACTCCATCTGACTGTACCCCGACTCTTGTCTTTGTGCAAAACTGCCGCCAAGGTTGACAGGTAGACCAAATATCCAAGGCTCTTCATATTTCAAACAAAGTTCGGAGAAAGACCCTCTTCGACTCCATCTAGCCTCTGCTTTTCTTCCAGTGCCCAGGATATTTTTGAAGGAGAATTCCAGCAACCCCGTCAGTTTCCCCCCAACCTTCGAGCCTTTCGGTTCATAGCCCACAAGTCCATTCACTACATTTACCCTCCCCTCTTTGACTCGAAGCACAAGCATCCCGGTTCCCTGCTCTCTATTATAGTAAATCTCTGGGGGATATACTTCTGAGAAAAAATCGAGATGGCGCACTCTTGCCCAGGCCTGGTCTATGGTGCGCTGACAATAAACTGACGGCAGCCGCAGCCTCAATTCTCGAAGCAGAACCTCCCTGCGGGTAATCTCGTTGCCCACCACCCTGATGGTGTCAACTACTACCAGAGGGCCCTCCTGGATCTTCAAGGTCAGACTGAGTTGCCCTGCTTCCAACTGGAAGCCATAAGGTCTAATCTGACAGAAGGGATATCCGTTGTTTTCGTAAAAGCAAAGCAGTTCTTCTATGTCATTCTCAAAGACCTCCGGATAAAATAGCCTTCCAGGGCGGGTCCGAAAGCGGTTCAGAATCTGTTCTGTGCTCAGCAGTCTATTTCCCTCAATCCGGATACTAGAAAGTTCAAGTCCTCCACTTACTTGCTCGGAAAATCCTGTGCCAGTGAGGAAAAACCATATTACAAGGATAAGAATAAAAAACTGACCGGTGAACCGTCCAGTAGGAACCATTTTCAACCTCCTTGCATTAGAGCGCCTGTTGGGTTTCCTTTTGTTTCTCCATGAATACATATCTTCCATTTTGCAGCGGCTCCAGACTTACCCAGACTTCTGAGCAACGAAACAGCGGCAAAGCCCCGCAGTTTTCCCTTAGCATTCTTGTCACCGTTGTAAGCCTGTAGAGGATTGAAGTCCCTTTACTAAGGACATAAGCCTCGGCATCGCATGGGAGAAGAATTGCCGGTAGGAGCGACAGAAGAAAGTTTTTGCAGCCGGCTTTCCCTGACGATCGACCCTGTCCTTCTGACATCCTCCCCAACAGAGAGAAAGCCACTGACATCTACGACACTCGCCCGGAAGCACAGACTTCCTTTTGCCGAAACGCTTGTAGGCCAGTGAGTGGAAAATCTCCTCCAAGGGCTTCTCGATGAGGTTACCCAAACAGGTATCCTCCCTTACGAAGAAGTCGCATGGATATATGCTTCCGTCGCGTTCCACGACCAGATAGCCCTGACAGGTCGGAGAGAAAACGCAGAAGGTGGGGCGGCTGTAAACAAGGCACTCCAGCACCGTATCGAAAAGGCGTATGGATATCTGGCGGTTACGGTTCTCCCACCAGAGGTCGAACAATTCGCAGAGGAAATTCCCGTAACCCTCGGCCGTGGCTGAAAAAGGAGCCAGTCCTTTCTACGGAAGCCTTTCCAGACAGGGGATGAACTGGAGGTACCGGAAGTTATGGTCAAGGAAGCAGTGGAAGATCTCTCTGGCTTTGGTTTCGCTTTTCCGGGTCACCATGGCCAGGATGTTGAATTCGACTCCATGTTCTGAAAGCAGCCTCGCAGCCCTCATGACGCCCTCCCAGGATCCCCTGCTATCTTTTTTACGATAGAAGTCGTGCAGGTATCTCGGTCCATCCAGGCTCAGGCCTACCAGAAACTTATACTGATTGAAAAACCGACACCAGTCCTGGTTCAGGAGAATCCCGTTAGTCTGGAAGGCATTGCTCACCACCTGGCCATTCCGGCCGTGCTTCATCTGAAGTCTCACTGCCTCCTGGAAGAAATTCAGGCCGCAGAGGGTAGGTTCTCCTCCCTGCCAGGAGAAGCAGGAGACCGGAAACCTGAAGCTCAGGTATTGCCGGGTCATCTCCTCCAATACCTCGCCGCTCATGCGATGGACTTGGCCAGTGGGGAAGAGCTTACTCACCCGACGGTAAAAGCAATAGAAACATTGGAGGTTACAATCCGGGCCAGCTGGTTTTATGAGAAACTGGAAAGGGGTCATTAACTTTCTCTTCTAAGGCCATCTGAAGAGATATTCCTGGTTTAGCTTCGTGATAGTTTAAATCGGATATTCCTTGAAATCCTTGCTTATCCTGAGCTTGAATTCCTCCCCCTGTTTCACCCAGAAACATTCATAGCCCTTCCTTCCAGGATGGAGAATGGGTCCCTTCAGAAGGCGATCCTCGGTCTCCTCGAGGAACTTCATCAGACGCCCCCGAAGCTCGGCCTGGATCTTTTCGTATCCCGGCCTCCCCACAAGGTTCTCCCTCTCCCAGGGATCCTTTTCCAAATCGTATAGCTCCTCCTCAGGACGGGGCTGGCCGTAGTACTTCTCTATCATCTCTGCGCCGTAGCGTTGTGCAGGAGGCCCTCCCATAAGGATGGGCCATCCGGGCTGGAAGTTCCTGATGTATTTGTAGCGCCGGGTGCGTATGGCCCTCATGGGATCGTAGAGCGTATGCCAGGTGAGCTCGGCGTATACCTCCTCC
>CAZQSC010000068.1:0-12593 GCA_964595705.1 uncultured bacterium
CCCTGGGCCCAGGAAACACCTCCTGCGGCGAAGGTTGTTCCTTTGTCGCTGAAGTTCCGCTTCGATGTAGAATCCATACCACACGGGCCCTGCCACCTTATCCTCGAGGAACCCGCCAGATACCGGATCTTCTTCAATGAATACGAACTTAGTGCCGATGAGGACGAAGGCTGGTGGATCGATAAGTCGCTCCGGCGGATCCGAGTGGCCCCCTGGTGTCTGAAAGAGGGGGAGAACGAGATCATACTAAAGACCAAATACGGTCCCACCCATGGCTTGGAGAGCCTCTATTTCACCGGAGAATTCGGGGTCAGACTGGAAGGTAGGCGTTTTGTCATCACCGAGCTTCCCACGAACTTGGCCATAGGAGATTGGACGGCCCAGGGCTTCCCCTGTTACAGCAGCGCCATTTCATATATAACCGATGTCGAGGTCTCCTTCTCAGAGCAGGAGAGGGTTTTTTTGGAGCTTCCCTCCTGGCAGGGAGTCCTGGTGAAGGTGCAGGTAAACGGCAGATCAGTAGGGACTATTGCTTGGCCTCCACACGAGATCGACATTACCGAAGCTTTGTGCAAGGGCATTAACCGTCTAAAGATTCAGTTGGTAAGCAGTCGGCGGAACCTTTTGGGGCCTCTGCACTGTGTGAAGAAATACCCGGTGTGGACTGCTTCTGACGAGTTTGTCACTACTGGAAAGCGATGGACTGATGATTACGTTTTGCTGCCGTACGGTCTAATGGAAAACCCCGTGCTCTCAATTCGTGTCCAGGTTACCTAGCGCTGTGAGCCACAATAATCAAACAAGCTAGTTTGTCGCTTTTAATCCTAAGATTTGTAATCACTGCCAAAGTGAGCTAAGGTGCCTAAAGTTTTACCTTAGCTCACTTTAGGCATTTTAGGCACTTTCCTGGCCCCTGGCCGGGCAGACGGGCAAGCGGACAGGTAAACTCCTGTTTGAAATGTATAGTTATCACGAGTTAATTTTTCTTGCCAAAAAAATACAGACTTTGCTCTTAATACTATAGGCGGTAGACAGAAAATATGGAGAATAATTGTCTA
Source organism: uncultured bacterium (assembly GCA_964595705.1). Classification (GTDB taxonomy): domain Bacteria; phylum Latescibacterota; class MVCY01; order MVCY01; family MVCY01; genus MVCY01. The sequence goes on from CAZQSC010000068.1 coordinate 1,059, forward strand.
TGCTGAAAAAATCCCAAATAACAATATTCAAATCCCACACAAATTTCAAACACCTGCGGATTCCGAACCCATCCTGAAATTGCTGAGCTCTTAGACAAAAACATCCTGATCTGCTATTGGAACTATTGGGGCAGCCGGGTTTTCCCTCACCTGAAATGGTATCAAGAAAAAGGGCTTAAGGTGATCGCCTCCTCCGCTTCCTGCGTGGGAGAAGAGGGACAGTTCCCTGACCAGAACCGGCGCATACCCAATGTGATCGGGTTTGCCAATAAGTCTCAAGGATACAACAATGTGCTGGGCGATCTGGTCACTTCCTGGATAGGCTTTTAATGGCCCACCGCTGGGGTCGGATCTTTTCGGGTACGGCTGTGGATTGAAGGCGATGCAATCGCCCCGGATGCCAGCAGAACAGATCGAACGGGAAGTGGCCGAGCAGATTTATGGTACGGATGATAGTAACTTGTTGGATGCCATCTACCTTTTGAGCGGCAACCCCTCTTGGGAGGATGCGCCCTGGCGGCGGCTGGCCTGTCAGCAGGCCAAGGAGATTCTGTCAGCATACGACAAATCTGACCTCTTCATAGGGCTTCTTGATCTGAATGCCGATGTTTATATCTACAAAGCCAACAAAGTAGAGGTACTCTATGATGTGGAAAAGGGAAGGATTGAGGGAACAGATGCCCGCTCTCGTATTGAGGGGGTACTGGACGAGAATCAGGCGGTTCAGCAGAAGGCGGAAAAGCTTCTGAGCAGATTACTGTCACCACTGACGGTGCAGGAGATGTTGAAGGAGTGGTTCGGGAGGGATAGAGAGATTCTTGTTGATGCTACAAGTACGACAAATTAGGTTTCTGATGGATAATGATGAACTTAGCACCCTTGGCTGGCCTTGTAGCGCCGGGGTTTATTCCCGCCATAGAGGAATACACCACTGCCGAATCTCGTTTTTTGGGATTCCAGGGTGCAATTAAAGCCAAAATCTTTTTTGATTGAAGAGCGAATATTGAAAACATATCGACAGATGATCCCAGGGGAACACACGGCGGATTCTGTTATTCCCCAGCCCAAAGAGGTGCAAAATGGAGAAGGTGTCTTCCATCTTCAAAATAGCTGCGCCATCCTGGCTGGGCAGGAGCTTTCTGAGGAGGCCGAATTTTTAAGCAGGCGGCTTGCCGACAGATTTGGCCTCAAACTTCCCATTAGAGAGATTTCGGGGCATTCCCCCGGCCAAGGCAATATCGTGATGGAACGGACGAAAAGCTTGGAAGATTGCGGCTACGAGAGTTACATCCTTCAGGTCGACATAGATGGAATTCAGTTAGAAGCTCCCCAGCCTGCTGGCATTTTCTATGGGATACAAACCCTGCTTCAGTTGATTCAAGCAGGCGACGGGCAGATTTTCCTGCCGGCCCTGGAGATCACCGACTGGCCGACGCTAAAACTGCGGGGCGTTCACATTGATCTTAAAGCCCAGATGCCCACCTTTCAATACCTGAAAAGCATTCTGAGAAGATTGGCAGAATACAAGATCAACACGGTTCTTCTCGAATACGAGGATAAATTTCCCTACCAGAGCCATCCTAAGATTGTCTCTCCTTTGGCCTTGTCGCGGGAGCAGATCAAGGAGCTGAATGAGCTGGCCAGATTGCTTCACATTGAAATCATTCCGCTTCTTCAGTCCCTTGGCCATGTGGAGTACCTCCTCAGCCATTCCAAATACGCCCATCTGCGGGAGGTGCCGAATGATTTCTCTCAGTATTGTCCTCTGAATCCAGAGAGTCAGCGGCTGTTTAAGGAGCTTGCTGCTGAAATTATCGAACTTCATCCTGATATTCAATTCTTCCACATCGGGGGCGATGAAGCCGATAGTCTCGGTCAGTGTCCCCGATGCCAGGCCAAGGTCCGAGAGATAGGCAAGGGTGGTCTCTATGTTGAATACATAAACGAAATCTGTCGCTTTATCCTCAATCAGGGCAAGCGGCCGGTCCTCTGGCACGATATGTTGGCCAGGAATCCAGAGGTGGTTGACCATCTCGTCCACGATGCCGTAATTATGGACTGGGATTATTACAGCCGAGACGACGAGCCATTCAAGATTCAGATTTACGATAAAGGTGGAGGACAAATCATCACCAAAGAGAATTTGAGCGAGGTTTCCGAAAAGGTGCGCAGCGTTTTCGAACCCTATTGGAAGTGCGAGGACTATCCAGATCGGTTCAATCTCTTTGGCTACACCCGCTTTTTCAAAGACAGAGATTTCGATGTTATCGCTGCACCTTCTGTGCGGGTTGATGGTGATTCCGGCTATTCGCCTACCTTTGAGTTCCATCTGCCCAATATCCGCAGCTTCATTGAAGTGGCAGCAAGGTATGGGGCGCTGGGGGTAGTGGCTACTTCCTGGGCGGTCAGGCGCACCCCCTGGGAGACGCTGTGGCTGGGAATCGCCTGGACTGCCGAGCACGCCTGGTCGCCAGAGAGAACAGATCGTCAGAGTTTTGAGCGAAAGTTTCTGCAGCAATTCTATGGAGCAGAAGATCAAACCGGGATAATAGAGGCCAAGTATCTGTTGAGCAAACTGGTGGCCACGGCTAGCTATCGAACGCCGTACAATGAACACGGCCACTACTGGGGCTGGGAGCCATGCTACAGGAGTTCTGCTGAACTCAAAGAAACCGGGAATTTCGAGAAAGAGTTGAAAGTTGCCCATGAGACGATCGAGCGGTCGCAGCGCGCCTTGGCTATGCTGGAGTCTGCCGAGTCCAGGGTGAAACGAAACAGGCTCAGCCTGCAGTTTTATCAATGGGCCGCACGGATGGTTTACCACAAGTCTCGGTTGTTGATTGCTTGGGGACTTATAGATCAAGCTCAAAAAGAAAAGGCACAGCAACTTCTTCAGAGTCTGCTGGATGAGATTCTCGTGCTTTGTGACCAGATGGGGCGGCTTTTTGGGCAGATTATGGTACCTGAGGAAGTGGAACGGGAACAGATGTTACGGTTTGAAGGTGAGCAGGAGGAGATCAAGCGATTGTTAAGTTATTTGTATAGAAATCCTCCGCACCCCGATGAGGCGGAGTAGCGTAGCCGAACGGCACTCATTTCATTCCTAAGTATGACCATAATATACAAGGAGGAGTTAAGAAGTGGCATCACTCAAAACAAAAGCTCATGTACTGAAAGATGCAAAAATTCCCAATAAAGAGTTATTTTACAGCAACACCTTCAAGGAATGGGTGGCGGATGAGCGGTTTTATCACGATCTCATCTATTTCACTACGGTTATGTACAATCCCAATGATGGGCTGGTGTACTGTGGACTTACTGCCTACGACAACGACCTGCTCTGGACATTCGACCCGGAGACGAAGGAGTTCCGTTCGTGCAGTTATCAGAAGGTAGGCGAGCGGTTTGATGTCAAGATTCATTGCTCGTTGCAGCTTGCCAAGGATGGGATGATCTATGGGGCGACGGCCTGTCTGCACGACTTAGATCAACGCACCGAGGCGCCCGGGGGGAAGCTGTTCAGGTACGATCCAAAGACGAACAAGATCGAAATTCTTGCCATCCCCGCTCCTCATGACTACATCCAGACGATTGCGCTGGATGATGACAGAGGAATCCTTTATGGATTTACGTATCCGGTGTGGAAGCTCTTCCGGTACGATATTGCCTCCAATCAGACGAAGGACTTTGGTTATGTCGGCACCGGTCCTCATATTCCCGCCATAGACGACCAGGGATGCGTATGGGGCACGTGGAAGGATATGTACCGCAAAAGAGACAATCTGCTTTGTTACGATCCCGAAGCGGACGAGGTCACTTACTTCGACTATGGCTTGCCCCTTATGTCTCCGGTTGACATCGGCACGGTGGACTCGATGCTCAACGGGGGAGATGGTTATCTCTATATCGGTACTTCTGCCGGCGCTTTGTGTCGTTTGGATCCGAAAACAGCCGAGGTCGCCTACCTGGGCAAACCCGATCCTGAGCTCAGAATGCCTGGATTAATTCTGGGGAAAAATGGCCTTCTGTATTGCGGCACCGGAACAGAAGGCAATACCAAAATTTTTGCTTACGACCGGGAATCGACAAAATTTATCGAACTGGGACGGGTGTACGATCCCGAAATCAACGATAGTTCCTTCATCCTGCATCACATCACCGAAGCGGATGATGGGACGATTTACACCGGCGAGACGGATAATCCCCGTCGGTCGGGTTACCTGTGGGAGTGCAAGGTGGAAATGTAACGGTTGTGGTGATAAACGCGTCACGAAGACACGGAGTTCACGGAGAAACCCCAGAAAAAAAGGTGTTAAAGGTCTCTATGTCTTTGTAGTAGATTTTAGACTTTTTGTTCCGAAAGTAGTAGCAATAGATGTTCACCCATCCATCCTCGGGTGGACCTGGACTGCTCGGGGACGGGCCTTCGAGCAGAACAGTTTTTTTCATCCTTCGTGGGGCCGGCCCTGCCGGCATGGGCGTTTACAAATCAATAAAAACCGAAGGAGGAAAAATTGCCCAACAAAGATTTTACCAGACACACCCCTAGCGTAGCGCCCTCGAAGGTGCTTTCCTACGGCCGGCTGCGCTACATCGCCGCTTATACCAACGATCTTTTTCCAGTACGGGACTGGCCATTAGCCCCTGAAGCGGAGAACCTCATCCTCAGAACCCATTCTACCCTCTTTCACGCCGGTGTTAAAGAAGCGCGGACCTATGCAGGATTGCCACCGCGGGAACAGTTCGAGCAGGCCAAAGCGGAGCTATGGGATTCCGGCGCGATTGATTGCTTGCGCGAGCACGGGGTGGCTTTGATCTATTACCTCGCGGCCACGCGCATTCGCGGGGATGAGGCGAAGCGCACGGATTTCTACGACTTCTACGACAACCGCTGGGAGGAGTACGAGGACTATTTTGGGCCCAAGCCGGCGAACCCGACGGAATGGGCGCGGGTGATCTCCAACGGCCAACCGGCCATCTACACGACGAAAAGCACCCCGCGCGAGCACGGCATTTGCATCAACAAGCCGGGGGTGCGGGATTATGTCAAGGGCGCGGTGCACATCGCCGTAGATCTGGGTGCACAGGGCATTTTCTTAGACGATTCGCCGATCTTTTGCTATTGCGAGTACTGTGATGCCAAGTTTCGGGAACACCTCAGACAGAAATTTTCCCCAGCTCAGCTCAAGGAAATTTTCGGCGTGGAAAATCTCGAAGAAGTGGTCTCATCGAAATTCGTTGAGAAGCGGATTGGCCAGATGGAAAATCCTCTCTTTGTGGAGTGGCGTCGCTACCGTGCTCAGAATTACGTGGAATATCTCACCGAAATCCGCGACTACGGCCGCAGTCTTGATCCCAATTTTATCCTGACCGATAACGCCTGCACCTGGGAGGGTGAACCCTATCGGCAGTACGACTTTGCCGTGGGGCCGCTGGAAGAATGGATGAAGGCGCTCGATCTGATGTTCATCGAGGCGATGCAATACGGCAATCCCAAGGGGAGTCGCAGTTACAAGGAAACTAATTCGTGGCTGCTCAAATACTGTCAGGCCGCCAGCCGGGGAAAGCCCATCAGCCATTTGACGAATATGGGCACGCTGAAGCATGTCCCGGCCTACGAACCTCTGGTGAAACTTGGCATCGCCGAGTGCCACGCGCACGGAGCTGCGTTTATCTATATCCCCCGCTGGAATGGTTGGAAGTCGGAAGAGGTGGATGCGCGCACCGCGCCGCTTATAGCCGGGATCGAGAAATACAACAATTTTCTGGCCCAGAATGAGTCGCTTTTCCTCGGGGCTGAGCCTTACGCTAATGTGGCCCTGCTTTGCTCGCTTCAGCAGGCCTATGGCAAACAGATGTCTTACCCGATGGCGATTTCCCGGATGCTTTCCGATGAGCAGATTCCTCACCTGATGCTCGTGGATGAGGATCTGGAGATGGGTGAAAAGCTGTCCCGCTTCGATGCCTTGCTCATTCCCGAAGCGCCGATGATGAGCGACCGGCAGATCGAGACGGTGGAGCGGTTTGTGGAAAACGGCGGCGGTGTGGTCATCATTGGCCAGACCGCCTGGTACGACGAATACGGTCGACTACGGCGGGAACGGTTGGGGTTCCACAGGCTTCTTCGGGATATGGAACCCTGGGGACACATTGACAGAAGCATTGATCCTGCGGTCGGGGTGAATACCATCCGTAAAGGCACGTACGGCAAGGGGCGCGTGGTCTATATCCCGCGCGATGCGTATATCAGTCTTCCATCCACCGGGCGAGAGGCGGTGGTGCTGTTCAAGGACATGGCCTCCGTTACTGCCGATAAGATGAGCGGGATCAATGTGGTGTTCAAAGAGATTGTGGAATGGGCCGCAGATGGACGGCTCTCCGGTTATTGTTCGGCGGATTCCAGTGTGGAGTACAGCTTGATGTACCAGCCGAAGCGCAACCGGGTGCTCGTTCATCTGGTCAATTACAAGGTGGATGGGGACGGTACGGTGATCGAGGAGGAGAATATCAGAGTCAAAGCCGCCATGCCGAATAGAAAGAAGCCCGTCTCCGTGCAACTTATTTCGCCCGATTTTGAGGAACGGCTGAAATTGGATTTCACGGAGACGCAGGAGGGCGATCTGCGATTTGTGGAATTTGTGGTGCCCCGACTGGTAATTTATGATGTGGCCGTAGTTGCGTACCGATAGTTCAGCGAAACTTTCAAGTACTTGTGTTCTCGATTTCCAATACAGTCCATTCTACCAGAGCCTTAGCTGATTTCCTCAAGCAAGCGAGCTCATATGGTTACTTTTGTGAGGAGGGTTACTATGCTCAAACGAGCTATAGCACTTAGCTGGTGGGATGTTACCGATGAACTGTTCAGCCACATCAAGGCAGAGGCGGATCGATATTTTGCCCAGGAAGAGCGAGACAAAGAAGAAGCTTTCTCCGACCTGGCGAAATTGAAGGAACGCCAGGCCCGAATGCGGAGGCTGTTTTTAGAGATGATCGGAGGACTTCCAGAGGAGAGAACGCCGCTTCAGGTTCAGGAGGTCGGAGCAGTTCAGAGGGAAGGATATGTCATCCGAAAGCTCATCTTCCAGAGCCTGCCCGGCTGCTATGAGACGGCTAATCTCTACTTACCTTTGGGAATCTCGGGGAAGAGGCCGGCGGTGCTTTTCTGCTGTGGCCATGCCGAGGAAGCCAAGGCCTATCCACCTTACCAGCGGGTGATGATCGATCTGGTGAGCCAGGGATTTGTGGTGCTGGGTTTTGACCCAGTAGGTCAAGGTGAACGCAAGAGTTACTTCGATCCCAAAACCGGCCAGGAGCTGATCGGCTGGGGCACAACAGAACATGATTACGACGGCAACCGATGTTACCTAACAGGCACCAACATCGCCCGCTATTTTGTTTGGGACGGCATCCGTGCCCTCGACTACCTCATCTCCCGTCCAGAGGTTGACCCGGAGAGGATCGGAGTCACGGGCACCTCCGGCGGCGGTACTCAGACCTGCTATCTGATGGTGGCCGACGAGCGCATCCGGGCGGCCGTACCCTGTTGCTTCATCACCTCGCGCCAAATTTATCTGAAGACAGGCAATCCCCACGATGCGGAGCAGAACCTGCTGGGCGCCATCCGGCACGGCTTCAACTACGACGACTTCCTCCTCTGCTTTGCCCCCAGGCCTGTACTGATCGGTGCGGTGACCTACGATTTTTTCCCCATCGAAGGGACGCTCCAGACCTTTGACCGAGCGCGGCGGGCTTACAAGCTCTATGGGGCTGAGGATAAAGTAGATCTGGTCGTCGCCACTGGTGAGCACGAATACGCCAAAAAGCTGCGGGAGGCCTGCGTCCGCTGGTTCTGCCTGCATCTGATGGGGGAGAAGGTGGAGTTCCAAGAGCCAGAATTTGAAGTGGAATCTGCGGAGAGCCTGTGGTGTCTGCCTCACGGGCAGGTGCGGCTCGATCTGCCCGACTACAAAGGTGTCTATGAGCAGAACAAAGACTACGCCAGACGGCTCCCCCTTTCAGATTTTGATCTGAACGATTTACAAGCAGTACAGGCCCAGCTCAAGAAATTGCTCGGTTGGAAGGAGGAGCACATCCCCATCCATCCTCGAATTCGTTTGATAGATGAGGGGGAAATTGAAGGATTAAAGGTGTTAACCCAGCATATCTTCTTTTTCAGCGAAGAAGGTGTGGCCGTGGGTGGAATGCGTTACGCCCCAGAAGAATTTGAGGGAACGGTATTGCTTCTGCTGGAAGGCGGTACGGCAGATATCGACCAGGAGGAGACTCTCATCCTTAGATACCTGCGCTGGGGATGGTCGGTTTTCGTGTTCGATGTCCGCGGTGTGGGAGATTCGAAGCAACGACAGATCAATGCTGTATCCGAAAACGATGTGCACCGGGGAGCAGAGTTTCTCCTTGCCCACGATGCCATCATGCTTGGGAGGCCACTATCAGGGATGAGAGCCTGGGACATAGTGAGAGGTTACCAATTCCTCAACCAGCAAGACCAAAAGCCCATCCGCCTCCATGCTAAGGGCCCCTATGCCTCGATGTATGCCTTGTTCGCTGCTGTGATCGAAGAGGGCTTCCAGGAGGTAAGGCTGGAGGGATTTCCCGGGGCACTTCGCCACATCGTGGAAGATAGGTTCTACCAGTGGCACATCAAAGGTGTGGTACCAGGGTTGCTGAAGTATTTTGACCTGCCCGATCTGGTTCGGTTGTTGGGCCGGAAGGTACATTCGGATGTAGAAGAATAAGGGGCTTACAATGTCTCATTCGCAAACTATCACTATAGCCAAGCCCCGTTGGATAGAGAAGCTTATCCCCCAGGGCAAGCCCGATCCGCACGGTCGAGGTCCATGGAAGCTTAACGCTTTGATTATTAATAAAGTACCCTGATGCTTTGACTTCCCCAACTTGGTTTGTCTGTTGGGCCGAACGTGAAACGTGACGCGTGAAACGTGAAAGGGAAAGGAAAATGAATTACGAAGAGTGGGTGAAATTTGTCCCGGAGGAGATCAGAGAAGATTCGTTGTGGAAGATGGAAGCCTATCGCCTGCGCCTGCTCACCCAGATTATTCGCTTGCTGATAACCATGATTCCACAGCAGCACGGCTACGTCCTGCGTGAGCAAGGTATTCCGTACCAAACCGACCAGTACAGTGCCCAACTGGACACGGCCGTCAATCGTGAGGCGTTGGATAACCTGCTGAAAAGAGTCTCCTAATCACGTTTCACGTTTTACTCTTGCCATGTTGTAAAACGCAAAAGGGCGATAACTGAAAAGGTCGTATTGCCAATCGTTGCGTCAACTCTATGCGGAACTGAAAAATCGAAAGACGGGTTCGACCATGTCAAACAATCTACACCTGGTGAAGTGGGCGCGGGATGCCCAATTGGCCCAGTCGTGTTTCAGGCGACATCGCATCTATGATTACAAGCCGGGCTGTGTGCGCTATACCTTTGGCCATTACCCGACACGCAACCCTTACTATCCAACGAAGGCTGACTGGGAGCAGCTCGACATGTTCTGCGAGAACGGCGTGGAGATGCTCATCGTTTTCGAGGAGTGGAGCGACGTATGCGGCTATTTCGGAAAGCAACCCACCGAACCGATCAACGAAAGGGGGTTCCGGCGGTTCATTGCCGAATGTCATCGCCGGGGTTTGAAGGTTTTGCCCTATGTTTCTCCCGGCTACATGGAGGTGCGGCATCCATTTTACCGGCCTGAATGGAGCCGCGGCGCGGGTCACTTGGTTGAGGTGTATCAGGACCTAGATAAACTCTGCCCGGGCAGTCCCGGCCATCGGGTGCAATTTTTCTGCAGCATTGAGCGGCTGATGGACAGCTATGATCTGGATGGATTTTACTTAGACGGCGGGCTGGGATTGGCTCGTCCAGGCTGCTCCAATCCGAACCACGACAACCATGTTCACTTTGCAGAGATATCTACCGAGGGGCAGGTCGATGTGGATCACCTGAAGGACGATGTGGTAAAAGGGAAGCTCAACGAGGCGTTCTGTGCGTTGTGGAACGAGTTCCTGTTAGAGATTTATGTGCGGGACAAAAACAGAGGTGGCACCGTGATCGCCCACATCGGCTCAGACACGCCCTCACCTTTTCAGGACAAATGCTGGGACTATCAATTGCTTGGAGAGGGCATCGGTGATGTCCTGGCATCGGTGGAGAAGACGAAGCATTACGATCCTTATGTAATCCGATTTCACGACTGGAGCCGTCTGATTACCGATTGGGAGAGGGGAGACCTCACCCCGCACCTTGACAGGGTGCCTGGGGTTCTGGATCTTTCCATGGCTTCCTCTGTTCCCTATCTGCAATTCCCCTGGCTTCAAGGCGGTTGCTGGGGTGAGGAAGAAGACCAGACCAGCATCCCAGGGGTTAGGTGGAAACAGGAACGGGACCATTGGACCGAGTGGCGTAAGGCATTGCAGAAGGCGGGGCGGCCATTCCTCACCACCGGTATTGTGCGAGATAGGTATTTTAAGTATCTTCGTATTTACAGGCAGATGACCAAGCCGAACACGATTGCGTATGTTGAGGTTCACCCCGTTAGATGTTTACTATCTAACGGGGTGAAAGCCACAGAGGGGGAGAGATTCCCTTTGACCGAAGGCAGTCGCCGGGTTTCGGTTTTCGTCAATGATTCCCTCTGGGTGGCTATCGGCCATCTGGGAAATGAGTCTCAGAAAATCACGGTGCGGCCATTGCAGGGTAATGACGAAGGCGAGACGGTGACGCTTAGTCCCCAGACCCTGACGGTGCTGCGTTACTATGACCTCACCTCGCTGCCGGAAGTAGTGCAGGTTTCTTAAGCTTAGTACTCCATTTCACAATCTCGTGTAGGGTTTAAGAGAGACAAGCCTATTCTGTAAGATATGATTGTATCACTTGAACTTCAACCTCTGGGTGGGAGGGCTCTCCAGAGCCCGATTCTCCAGAACTTAATTATATCGGCGTCTGAAGACACCTCCTACATCCTTCATTGTTCAAGACTGCCCTGACAACTCAAAAATTGCCAAAAGTTCAAAGATTTCAAAAATTGGTGACTGGTTAATTGGTGACCACCAGTCACTAATCCCCACTCACCAAAGGAGGAGCGATACATGAGAAAGCTTTCCCACAAATTCGACTTTTGCGTTGTCGGCGGAGGCATTGCCGGTCTGTGTGCCGCCATAGCTGCAGCCAGAAAAGGGATACGCACTGCTATCATGCAGGACAGACCAGTTTTTGGAGGGAACTCGTCCAGCGAAATTCGAGTGCACATCTGTGGAGCAGACCGAGGTAACAAGATTCCCAACCTGCGGGAGACCGGAATACTTGAGGAGTTACGATTAGAAAACCTCCATCGCAATCCTCAGCGCAGTTTCTCCATCTGGGATACCATCCTCTATGAGAAGGTGATGCTCGAGCCAAATCTGGAGGCATTTCTCAACTGCTCCTGTTTGGATGCAGAAATGGATGGAGATCGAATTCGCTCTATTACGGGCTGGCAGTTGACGACTGAGACCTACCACA
>CAZQSC010000069.1:0-12551 GCA_964595705.1 uncultured bacterium
ATGGCCTTCTGGCTTTGTGGTCCGAGGCTTTATTACCTTATTCAGGACGATCCGGAGTTTGGCGAGGAATTGATGGAAATGATATACAGTGTAGACCTCAAATGCATGGAGATCCTGCTGGACCAGGAAGTGGACATCGTTGATGCCAGAGGGTGTTACGAGACAGCACCCATGTGGTCTCCGAAGTTTTACGATAAGCTTTTTGCTCCCCGGCTGGAGAAGAAAGTCAAGCTGGCCCATCAAGTGGAGGCCAAACTCTCCTATTTTAGCACGGGGAATTTCGTGCCTCACCTGGATACTCTTCTGCGAACAGGGGTGGATGTAATAAATGCCATACGCCCTTTTCCCGATGGCGTCAACGATATGCGGCTTCTGAAAGAGAAGATAGGCCATCGCATCTGCCTCTGGGGTGGAGTGAACCCAGAGGAGGTCATCGAACGTGGCACCCAGGAAGATGTACGCCGTGCGGTCATCAAGGTGATCCTTACGGCAGCTCCCGGTGGGGGTTTTGTCCTCTCCACCGGCGGCTCGATCCACGATGCGAACTGCTACGACAATGTAATGACTTTCATCGAGGCCGCGCATGAGTTCGGTGGTTATCCTATCGACGTAGCGCGGCTGGAGGCGATAAAGGTATAAGGGACTGCCATAGAGGCTCCAGAATTCCCCTACATGAGCACCTGAGGACAATTTATACTCATTATACTCAGGGGTTTTTGATCTCTGGGGAGAAATCATGGGCCCTTAGGTGCTGAATTTCTTGACCTGTCAACGTCCAAGAGATATGAGAAAGATGATTTCCTTGAAGTTGAAAGTTTAGCCGACAAGATTCTTACGCTCAAAAAGGTGGGGCCAATTAAAATCGCTGCTTTAAGCTTAAGATTACAATTTTCTGACAGATAGGGCGAGATGTGTCTCGCCCTTGTTTTAAGGAGGCATAAGGGATGCAAGAGAAAAAGGGTATTCCGTGGGGGCTCGGTATTCCGGAGGAGGTTGAGACGGAATACACGGGTGTCAAGTTAGGAGAATATTATGCTGACCCAGAAATTATGCTTCAGACCCAGTTGAAGACCCAGGAGTTATTTCGTCAACTCTATGATTTCGACAAAAGAGGTGTCGGTCCCGCCTACAGCTCCTATGTAGAGGCATCGATGTTGGGGGCAGAGGTGATCTTCCCCGAAGATAACGTGCCCATGGTCAAGGAGCCAGTCCTGAAGGAGGCTAAGGACGTTTACAAGCTCAAGGTCCTGGATCCGTATAAGGAGGGTCTCATGTCCAGGGCCATTCAAACCTATCGCTATATGAAGGAAAGAGTCGGGGATAAACTCCCGGTTAACCTCGGGGGTACTGAGGGGCCCATTACTACGGCAGTGATACTCAGGGGGCAAGATTTCTTTATCGACCTGTTTCTACATCCGAAAGAAGCACACAAGCTTTTGGCGTTGGTGACGGAAGTCTCCTTGATGTTGAGGGAGGTAATAGAGAAAGTGACCGGCGAGCCGATCAGAAGCACAGGGATATGTGACGATTTCTCAGGGCTTCTTTCTCCTGAGCAGTATGAGGAGTTCGCCTTTCCTTACCAGAAGCAGATCTACGAAGCCTTCGGCCACGAGGGCAGAGGGATGCACAGCGAACTGCTGAGGAGGGAGCACCTGAAATTTCTCCCCAGACTTGGTGTGACCAGCTTTGATCCTGGAATGGATCAATACCTTACGATTGAGGACATTAAAACCGAGATAGACATCCACTTCTCCTGGAACCTCAAGACATCCGATGACATATTGCAGGGGACGCCGGAGACCATCAGGGCGAAGTATGAACAGGCAGTTGCAGAGGGAGCCCCCGAGATAGTGACTGAGTTGTGTCGTGGAGTGCCGAGGGAAAATGTGAGGGCGTTCATCGAAGTGGCACGAAGGTTTGAGTGAGAGGTGATTTGTAGGAAATGCGATCTGTTTGTTATACAAGTGGAAACAATAGAATATGGAAGGAGTAAATAAAGATGGATTTTCACAATCTCAAAATATTTGTGCCGGAGCCGCCGGATGCCACACAATGGAATACCGCTATGCCTGTGGCGGTTCCCGCAAGGAGGTGGAGAATATCCTGCAGCATCTTGGCTAAGCCGCTGTTGAATAGATCTATGCGATCACATAATAATAAATTCTCTGAAGGAGGAAACAGCTATGGATAAGCAGACATATTGGTCAATTTCTAATGAGCCCTCTATCGGCTTCATTGCAGAGAACACGCAAAAGATCCTTGAAGCTAATAAGATGGAGGTAAAAAAGGAGGAAGCTACTTTATGTGGCTTTAATCCAGGGGGGTACGGCTGCATCTGGGTAGATGACAGTGCCTCTTCTCTGCCGGCTGCAATGTATCTCGCCGACAAGAAGTATGTGATGAATTTTCTTGACGAAGCATTATGGCAACAACAGGCCGATGGGGAAATCCCGGCCACATTGAACTTGGAAGATCGGCGTGGTATCCACTCCACTCTGGAGACCTCCCGCACGATGTGCACGATGGAGCAATTCACCGTTATTGCTCTCTGGAGTTGCTATCAGGTTAAAGGAGATGTGGCTTACTTGAAGGAAGATGTCCAGGGGGTCTGGAGAATCCGGAGGGCAGAAGATGCCCTGGCCTACATCCTCCGCCATCGCTGGGATGAGGGACACGGGTTGATGAAAAATGTCTACACCATGGATTGGGGCGATGTGGAGGCCAAAGCGAGCGGGTTTGTGGAGAATAACGATGGGTTGTGTCAAAACGCGATGCTTGCTATGTCGGCCCGGATGCTATCAGATATGTGGGGAGACGTCGGAGATCAGAGAAAAGCGGATTTCTGGAGAAGTGTGGCCGAAACGGTCAAGGCCAACGTCAACCGCCTTCTCTGGGATGAAATTCAGGGATTCTACAGGCCCCGTATCCCAGCTACCGGATGCTTTATTCCCTACGACGACAGCCGTATCTTTGTCCTCGGGGGTAACACCTTTGCGGTGCAGGCAGGAATTGCCAGTCAGAGTCAGGCGGATCGGATTTTCGCCCACGCGGAGTCCTGTCGGATAGCCGATGGGGGACTGACTATCTCTCGAGTGAATTATCCCGACTATCCTCCTATCTGGCGCTTCCCGCCGATGAACGAACCTCCGTTCTATCAGAATGGATGCTACTGGGACTGGTATGGCGGACGTCTGGTGAGGAGCGAGTTCGAGCATGGACACGCCGCTGAAGCTTATCTCCATCTCCTCCAAATTGCCAGACATCAGGCAGAATACCCAGGCAAGGCCTTCGAGTGGTACAGAACGGACGGGAGTGATGGCAATCCCAAGACCTCGGCCTACACGGGTTCGGCCTCTGTGGTTGCCGAGGCCATCATTTACGGGCTATTCGGCCTCTATGAGCTGGCGGACAAGATTATGCTTCAACCGAGATTGAGAGACAAGGAGGGGGAAATTCGCCTTTACAACTCTCTTAATGGACACTATATTTACTACGCCTATGCTTACTCGAAAGGTGAAATCCGGATAGATTATGAAACCGATCACAACCGGCAGCTAAAAGTGAAGGTTTTGCTTCCCCAGGATAAACAAGCCAGATCTGTCCGGGCGGGAGGTGTAGATTTAGATTATACTTTGGAGAACGTGGGAGGCGACTGCTATGTCGCTTTTGATACCGCTCTTCCGTCGAATATGGTGAAGATCTCCCTATGTCCATAATTGCGGAGATTTAAAAGGATATCCTCAATAAGCTGAGATGCAAAAGACAGAGAAAGGAGCGCTGTTATGGAGAAACTCTTTGGTTGGATGACCTCTACCTCCTACCAGGCCGACCCCCACCGCAGTCTGGAGAGCTGGAAGCAGATGGTGGATGAGATGGCCGAATACGGCCTGAACTTTCTGGCCATTGACTTTAACTCCGATGGCTGGTATGACAAAAGGGCATGGGGCATCGACTGGCCGGTGCAGGATCCGGTGCTTAGGCCCTACCGCAATCCCGCCTGCCCTAATTCCGATGAACGCACGGAATATATCAGCAAGGTGCTCGATTATGCACATTCTTGTGGCATCGAGCATCTGTATCTTTTTATGGGGATGTATGTCTGGCGTCAGGTGGTGGAGGCCCATCCGGAGCTGCAATCAGAATTTATCATCTCGGAGGATCGCCGGATTACGGGTGGGTGTATCGACAATTCGGAGTATTTTGGTTTTATGAAACAGATGGTGGCCGATCTAGCTGGCTACTATCAGGGCAAAGCTGAGGGTCTCATTGTCGAGGGCCCTCGCTACAACTGGCGGCCGCAGGTGGGGTATTATGAGCCAACACGTCAACTCTTTCACCAAGAGAACGGACTGGACATTTACGAGGCAGATCGGGATTTCGTGCGGGAATGGAAGCGGAGGCGCATCGCCAAGCTAACCGCAGAGCTTGCCCAGGCGGCAAAAGATAAAGGATTCAAGCGATTTGGGGTGCACAATGATGCCACCATCGCCGTTACCGCTCCCGATGGTGATTACATAGTGGGTGGCATCGAACATTGGGGCGAGCGCTGTGAGAGTGCAGAGGGGCCTAAGCATTATAAGCAGACGGGTGTGATCGACTTCCTGGCACCGGAGCAGCATATGCTGAACAAGAAGTGCTTTATGGGCCATCTGGCCTATTCAGCAGAGCATATGCCCTGTGTGCCTCACGTATGCTGCCGCAGCCAGGTCACCCCAAATTATAGGGATCCCGCTAAGACGCCCGCAGACATCGAACAGCAAATCGGTTGGCTGTTGGAGTTCAAGGAGACCAACCCCCAGGGGGGGAATCTCTATGGGGCGATGTATTTTAATGAGGCCGGATGTGGGTACGGGGAAAGGCTGGATCCTGAAGTGAGGAAAGCCGTTTTGGAGGGGTTAAAGAGATTGAAAGAGGGGCTGGTTTCTTAGGGCCTTGCTATGCTCTCTGGGAGTAGTTTCTCTTTAGACGCACAAAGAAGCGAGCAGATAGCATTTACCTGTAGGTGAACAAAACAGTATGTAAAGAGGGGACAGGGAATGAAATTGGGCGACGCCTTTCTGAAAGGGTGCAAGGAACCTCACATCCTCGCCTTTGACGCCCCCGCTTACTAGTGGATAGATGGGTTGCCGATAGGCAGCGGTAAATTGGGGGCAATGGTGATGGGCTACCCCTGCCGGGAGGTGCTTGCGCTGAACCACGACGGCATCTGGCGAGGGGACCGGAAGCGAGTTACAAAACCCGTTCATCAGCACCTGCCGAAGCTTCGGCAATTATGTTGGGAGGGCAAGTGGAAGGAGGCTGAGGAGCTTCTGCTCTTGGTTGCTATAGCCACAGATCAGGAGGCCGATCATCCATCCGAGCTATGTGCTCGGAGACTCGATCAAGCCGGGGAAGATTTTCAGACCTTGCTCAATACGCACATCTCCGACCACCAAGCGTTGTACAACGGGGTCAGTTTGCACTCAGGAGGAAGCGAGATAGCCCTTCCGGCGACGACACCTGAGGTTGTCAAGACCAGCTACTGACTAAAGCTGCATCCTCGGCTCTGGGAGCTCATGTTTAATTTGGGACGGTATCTTCTCATCTCCTCCAGCCGTCCCAACAGCAATCCCGCCAACCTTCAGGGCGTGTGACGATAAAGAGCCTGCTGGGCAGTCCGTGCCGGGTTAAGGTGTGCCGGCCCTATGGGAAACTCACGGTGAGGTGTGGGAAAAAGACCCTGCCAGTTCGCACCGAGAAGGACGGCATAATCTCCTTTGACACAGAGGCCGGAAAGACTTACCTGCTGACGAGATTTCTTTAAATATTAACCTGGAGGAGAGAAATGAAATTTGATGCCAGCCATTTCAAAAAGCGCAAACAGCCCCTTCGGGGCCGGTTACATGGATTAGAATCAAAGACGGCAATATCATCAATAGCTTCAGATTAGGCGATTTCTAAAAAAGCGTTTGGGAAAACAGCGTAGGTCTCACATATTTCTTAGATAGGGCAACGTTGTGTTACGTGTCAATAATACCCTTCTGATAGGAAGAGGCGATGTCAAGTCGTAAGCTACGACTACAAACAACCTTCGGTTGGCCATATCTGTTGTCGCCGCACAGTAGCGGAATGGTGATTGAGGATGTGTGGCCCACATTGTTTTTTGGAGCCGAGCGATTGCCCGAGATCCGCCGAAAAGTCCAGACGCTATCATGGGCTGCCCGGTCGCTGGAACAGATGCAGCGGGAGGCGGAAACGGTTATCTCTTCGCCCCCATTTCTTCCTATTGAAAGAATTGGTTGGCGCCACGAATTCTACTCGCATCGAACGGCTGAACACCTGCTCTTTGACGTGAATAGCCCGGATCACTTTTTCGATCCAGCTGACGGTGCTCTCCATCATAGCCAAGCCCAACACCGAGCCTGGATCCTGTTGGCCCATGAACGTACATATAGGCTGATGCGAAGTCTAGCAATCCTGTACAGGTTGACAGACGAGGAGCGATATGCCAGATGGGTGGCTGATGGGATGAAAAAGAGTGTCGAGATGTTTTCCCGGACGGACTTGCGCGAGGGGAATCAAGAGGATGCGCTCTATTTCCATCCGCTCTACGATGCTCAGGTACTTATGCTTCTTGCCAACAGCTATGAGCTTACTCGGGGCAGTGGCAGTTACAGCCAGCGGGACCACACGGCAATTGTCCGAGGGATTTTTGACTCTGGTATCTCTTGTCTGATCCGATTTTTAGAAAAGGCTGGGGTTCACAACATCACCTGCTACATGGCGGCGGCTCTGGTGACGGTAGGGAGTCTGCTTGATCGGCCGGAGTGGATTGCTATGGGGTTGGATCACCCCAAGGCAGGTCTGAAGGCCCTGTTGTGGGGTGGACTGCGGATGGATGTGGAAGGAAAGATAGACGGTTTCTGGTTTGAAGGCTCGCAGTTTTATCACTTCTATTCTCTCTGTCCCCTGATCTGTTTGTTCGAACAGGCCCGATTGAGGAATCACAACATCTCCGAGCTGTCTCACTTGCGGGACCGTTTGGAGAAGATGTTTGAGGCACCTGTGCGGATGGCCGATCCCGATGGGCGCCTCCCCTGTTTTGGCGACCTGGGTGCCCCAAAGGTCATGAAGCTTTCCTCTTACCGTCATCTTTTAGAATACGCCGCAGGTCAAATTGACGAAGGGCGCTATGCGCCTATTCTATGTGCTTGTTACGCACGGGGCATTCCCCGCAATAATCTGGCTGCGTTGGCGTATGGGCCTGACGAACTACCCTCCGTCGGTCACCGGCCAAAACCGGTTTGCCTCCGGGCATCCGGCATTGTAATATTCCGGGCTGAGAGGCCCGTAGGGCAATACTATGCCTGGTTTCGATGTGGCCGGCACGGTGGCGGACACGATCACCTGGACAAGCTTGCGGTGGGAATCCATGCCTTGGGCGAAGCAATAACACCTGATTTGGGTACTGCCGGCTATGCCTTGCGGGATCTAAAACAGTACTATTCGAGTACTTTCAGTCACAACACCCTCTTGGTTGATGAACAAGATCAGAATCGAGTGGGCAGGGCGTTGCTTGAATTTGAGGCAGAACCATTGCAGCAGGCTCAGGGCGTGGTTGAGGATGCTTACGATGGAGTGCTCCTGGAGAGACGTATTCGGTTTGCCCCGCCGTATGTTCTGCTGCAGGATCGTTGTGCATCGCTGGATCCCCATCGCTACGGATGGGTATTCCACGCGTACGGGAGCGCCTCGCTACAGGCTGAAAGGCAGAGCAGGCTGCTCGAACTGCCACCGCTTCCGGAAGATGGAGTATTTGCCTTTTTTACCGCTCGAGACCAATTTATCACCGAAGGGCCTGTGTGTGTGGATTGGCGGGTAACGGAGTTAGTCTGGCTGCGGCTGATGGTGACCTCAGATGGCCCCTTCGAGTGCACATTCGGGCGAACCCCCGGCAATCCAGTTCCAGACAGCCGGGCTACGGTCCTGCTGAGGGCCCCGGGCAGGGAACGGAGATTCTTTGCTGCACTCGAAATACACCAGGGATCCCCGTCGCTCGGTACGATCAAATCGACGTTGTTTGATTGGGAGAATTCTGTCGGAAAATGGAATCTCGCAGGTCATCCGACCGCAACCAAGTGAATTTGAGTTAGACCTTAAAGGTGTGAACTGGCTTTAATGTAGAGACGACCCGCCGGGTCCTCTCTACGATATATCTTCTATGCCATTCAACTTCTCTCAACTGCTGTAATTATTGTCGAAACATAGAAAGGAGATTTGGCCATGCGTTTAGGAGTGTTTGCAGATGAGATTTCACCTATGTTGGATGAGCAGATAGCGGCTATGCAGCGGGAAGATATCCGCTACCTGGAGCTACGAGGTGTAGACAAAAAGGCAGTTCTTTCCCTCACCCGTGAGGAAGCCAAGCAGATCAAAAAGAGAATGGATGCTTGTGGCATCGGTGTAACTGCTATCGGGTCCCCTATCGGTAAGATCGGAATCGAAGAGGATTTCACCCCCCATTTAGAGCAGTTCAAACATGCCCTTGAGCTTGCTCACATTTTTGGCACCAGATACATCCGCCTGTTCTCCTACTTTATACCCTCAGGCGCTGAGCCGGCCAAGTACCGGGATCGGGTTATGGAACGGATGGCCCGGAAGGTAGAGCTAGCAGAAGAAGCTGGGATTGTACTGCTGCACGAAAACGAGAAAGAGATCTATGGCGACATCGGAGGGCGGTGCCGTGACATCCTGAGCACAATAGATTCTCCTTATCTACGGGCGATCTTCGATCCGGCCAATTTCGTACAGGTGGGTGAGAAACCCTTCAGCAGTGCCTATCCGAAGGTTGTCGATTTCATCGAAGAGGTGCATGTGAAGGATGCGCTCTTTGCCGATGGCAGTGTTGTCCCAGCCGGAGAGGGCGACGGCCAGGTGCGCGAGCTCCTCATCGCTCTCAAAGAGAAGGGCTTTAATGGCTTCCTGGTGCTGGAGCCTCATTTGAAGGCAGCAGGACGCTTCGGTGGTTTCTCAGGTCCAGAGCTTTTCCACACCGCCGCCCAGGCGCTCAAGAAACTGCTGGACGAATGTGGAATTGCTTATGAATAGAAAAACATACCTTTTCTTATGGACCTTTTATGTACCCTGTACAGGAAAAGAATGTCAAATTCTAAAGGCTTTTCTCTGAACGGCTCAAGTCCGAAGGAAAATCCATATAACTAAATGTTAAAACAGTTGATGTTTTCGTCCAACTTGTCGGGGAATATATCCTGAGAAGAAGTATGAATAGAGGTCCCAAGAGTGAAAACAAAGCGTTTTAATCTTGCCTATGGCACTCGAACCGTGGAATTCTCCCTGCCGTGGCCCAACGTGGTGCAACCTGAAAAGCCTTTGGATCGTCTTTTGCCTGTGGACATCGAGGTGGCCCTGCGTTCGGGGCTGAGTCATCCAAGAGGCGATCCGGGTTGGACGAAGCGAATCAAGCCGGGCGCACGGGTTTGTCTGGTGTGCGATGATTACACCCGGCCAACACCTTCGGCCCGTATTCTTCCGCCGTTGCTGGACGCGCTCAACCGGAAGGGTGTTCAGAATGCCGATATGTGTATTCTCGTGGCCGCCGGTTTTCATCGTGAGATGACCGCCGAGGAGCTTTCAGGAAAATATGGCTCGGAAATTTGCAGGCGGATTCGCATCGTACATCACAAAGCGGAAGCGTATGATACCGATCTTTTGCATCTGGGCCGCACCGGGATGGGAATACCGATCTGGGTCCACCGCGAAGTGCTGGAAGCCGATATTTCCATCGGCATCGGCGTGGTCGAGATTCACCCCTGGGCCGGGTTTGCAGGCGGATGCAAAATAGTATCGCCCGGTGTGGCCGGGAAACGGACGATAGATGCCACGCACGCGTTGCCCTATACCTGTCCCGGCGTAGAGATCGGAAAAACCGAAGGCAATCCTTTCTGGCAATCCTGCGTGGAGGTAGCGCGCAAGGCCGGGCTGGATGCGGTGATCAATGTGGTACTGGACAGCCGCACTGAGGTCGTGGCGCTTGAAGTTGGCGAACCGGTGGCGGCACAGCAAGCTGCGATCGATGCTTTTAAGCGCGTGAACGAATTGAGATTCTCGACAAAACCGGACCTCGTCATCGCCAGTTCTTATCCGAAGGATCAATACTTCGGTCAGGCCATGATCGCCGGGTACAACGCGGCCAGGCTGGTTCGGCCCGGAGGATTGCGTATCATTCTGGGGGCCTGCCCCGAGGGGTTTGGCGATTGCGCGTACGAGAGCGATTATTATGAACGCTCGATGGCCGCCGACTGGTCTTCGCCTCAGGTTTTCGTGGAGGCCATGCGTGGCGAAGAGGACGCTTATTCGCGCAATTGCTGCGCTGTTCATCGCTATCTCGAAGACCTCAAAAATTCGGATTGTATTTTTGTGAGCGACGGCCTGCCGGCCGATGCCGACTTTCCCAATCTGAAGGTTGTGCGGAGCATCGAGGAAGCTATTCGGGAAGGCCAACGCCGCTTGGGGCCGAAGGCGACGGTGGCTGTGATAGATAAGGCGGGCATGGTGTTGCCGGTTGTCGTCGAAAAATGAAGCGAACCATTCCGTTTAGAGGAGAAAACATCCATGAATGAACCCTATACGGTAACATGTGATCAGGAAATGATTTCAGAAGAAGACCGGGAAGCGATTTCCAGGGATTTTATCGTGGATGCGATGGCGCGGATGAGCAATTGGTTGTCCGCGCATAATCTGGTAGGGGGCGGCTACCGCATCCCCGAAGAGGGCACAGGCGGGTGCGGGATCGCTTCGCGGGTCATTGTGGGTAATGTGGGATTGTGGAACGCGACAAAGGAGGCGCTTTACCTTGACAGAGTGGTGCAGGATGCGGATTTTCTGGTCCGTTCCGTGGGATTGGGCGGATCGGATATGGATTATGCGTTGTGGGTGGTCTGCCACTATTTGAAAAACGCGCTGCCGCCGGAAAAGATCGGGGCGTATCGGGACATGCTTCTTAAGATAGCTGGTCAGAGTGTTGGGAAAGCAAAAGATGATTATGGCACGCATCTGGATACCAGCACGAATTTTCAGCATTTGGGAATGACGTCTCTCTCGTGGGCGATCCTGCACTATTTTGATCGGAACGTTCCCGCCGCGGCAAAGATAAACGATAAAATCGAGAAGTTCTTTGATCCTTCTTATGGATGGGCCATCGGAGATGGGACCGTGCGATACAGCGGCTTGAAGACCGTAGAACAATACGATGACTGGGCGCGCTGCGATCTGGACCTCCATTACGATGTTTGGATCAAGAACTATCTGCATCGCGCCTGGCACATTCTCAGATTGTGCGGCGCGGATATCGCCAAAGCGGCGAAGGCAAAGATGGATTTCGGCGATACCGCGGCAGAATCCTACTATGTGCCCGGGTGGAAAAACAATTTCCGTTGCACGAAGCGACACAGATGGGTGCACGCGGACGTTCCTTTTGAGCTTGCGAGACTGCTTATGAAAAGCGCAACCAATCATCACAATCCCTTCAGAGCCTGGATGGCCGCGGATATTGTCCGGTGCCTGCGTACGATCCAGCAAGATGATGGTTCACTGCCGGCCAGGATGTTCAATTCCCCGTGTACAGAAACCTATCAATGCAACAGAATGTCTGCTACAGGTACGGCATTCGGGTGTTTAGCAGAAGTTTTGGAAAGCTGGTATGAGCCTCAGGAGAAACCGGAGCCTCGGTGTTATGTGTTGAGCGGTACCACGGTGGCTCGCGGGCGGAATTACTATATTCAGGTTACGGGACCGGGAGCGATCATAGATGAAATATCGGGCGGATTCAAGTATCACCTGTATGAGGCCAGGGGCACGCTGATCAAGGGCGGAAATTATGCGTGGTATTCGCTCAACACCGAACGGATGATGACGGACTCGCCGATTGAAAAGGGGCAGACGAGCCTGATTTCTATCGCCAATGTGGTTTATGGGACAATGTCTGACACCAAAGCCACGCAGGAAATCGTGCGCGGAAAGGGCGGCAGACTGGACGGCCAGGAGCTCCGGTATATCGCCTGGCCCACCACGCCGGACGGAGAGGATAGAGCCCCCCTGAAAGTCGAAAGCACGTACAGCTTTTACGAGGATTACGTGGTGCTGCGGAGAACGTTCTCGGCCACATCCGATATAGAAGCGCAGTATGTCATGGATCGGCACAGTTTCCGTATTCCCTTTGATACTACCGTTTATTATCACGATGGTTCGGAGCACAAAGTGGTCATCCCCCACGAACAGAGATGTCGTTATGCAAAGCGACAGCCTGTGGATGCGGCGACCATGGAAACCCCTCGTTGGGTTTATCTTGCCGAACATGGATTCGGGATGGTGATCCAGCACACCGAGGCACTAAGACTGAGGGTTTGGGATTCCAATGACTGGGGCAATATGAGTGGATACCAATTGGGGTATCTCATTTTCGATTATCCGGTGCGTTGGACGGCCGGAGCGGAGAAAACAACGCAGGTGGTTTTGCTTAATGCACCTACGATAGAAGCGTTCAGGGAGAAGGT
>CAZQSC010000070.1:0-12345 GCA_964595705.1 uncultured bacterium
TGAGGCCATAAGCTCTCCAGACAGCACAATGTGGCTTTGTTTCTTGTGGCCGCTGACGGAAAGCGCAATTTCCCCGACCCCACCTCCAGGACTAGTCCCATGGTATATATTCTGGCCGACTAAAGATGCATTTTGCAGATTTTTTGTGAAAGTTTGCCTAGATAAGATTCTCTGTCCACCAGGGTGAATTCCTGCTCACCGGGGAGGGGAAATAGGACTTTTTGCCAATAGGTCATTATTTCATCTTTCCAATTCTGGCGAACTGACTGACCGGTGAGTCCTGGGTCTGGTTTACTGAGGTAGTAACTGAATGAATCAACAGAGGAGGTATGCACCATGTGGTATAGGATTATGATAAGGCGGGATGAAGAGGGGGTATTTGTTGCTGAATGCCCTGCTCTACCTGGATGTGTTTCTCAAGGTAGAAGTCGGAAAGAAGCTCTGAAAAATATCCAAGACGCCATCAAGGGATATTTGGAAAGCCTAAAAAAACACAATGAGCCTATTCCACCCCCAATTGAAGAAGAGACCGTTGAGGTGACTGTTGAATAGATTGCCAGTTATATCAGGGAAAGAACTCTGTAGGACATTAGAGAAAATAGGCTATTTCGTAGATCATCAGACGGGAAGCCATATTATCCTCAGGCACGAAAGTCCTCCTTATCGTAGATTAACTGTGCCGGACCATAAGGAAATCGCAAAAGGCACTCTCAGGGCTATCATACGCCAAGCCGGATTAACTGTGGAGGAGTTTAAAGAACTGCTGCTATAACTTGGGGATTTAAGATAAGGAGAATCCTTAGCCAAGCCATTCATTCACTTAATAACCTGTTTTTCAGTGCTAAACCTTT
The DNA here is from genome assembly GCA_964595705.1 of uncultured bacterium. Taxonomy (GTDB): domain Bacteria; phylum Latescibacterota; class MVCY01; order MVCY01; family MVCY01; genus MVCY01. The sequence goes on from CAZQSC010000070.1 coordinate 852, forward strand.
CTGCGTTTGAAGATTATGGAGGAGTTATGACGACTGAAACATCCAATCTAATGGAGAAGTTGGTTTCACTTTGCAAAAGGCGAGGTTTTATCTTCCAGAGCAGTGAAATATACGGAGGGCTGGGCAGTTGCTGGGACTACGGTCCTTTAGGTGTCGAATTGAAAAATAACATCCAGCAGCTCTGGTGGCAGGCAATGGTAAGGGAGCACGACAATATTGTGGGATTAGACGCCAGTATCCTGATGCATCCTCGGGTGTGGGAGGCCTCTGGCCATGTGGAGAGTTTTGCTGACCTGATGGTGGATTGTAAGAACTGCAAACAGCGTTTCCGGGCTGATGAGCTCTCCTCTGAGGTCTGCCCAGCCTGCGGCGGACCACTCACTGGAGCTCGAAGGTTCAATCTGATGTTCAAGACCCATATGGGACCGGTGGAGGACGAGGAGAACATAATCTACCTCCGCCCGGAAACTGCCCAGGGGATATATGTGGACTATCTGAATGTGATGCAAGCCTGTCGTCTGAAACTCCCCTTCGGTATCGCTCAAGTAGGGAAGGCTTTCCGGAATGAGATCACCCCCAGCAACTTCATTTTCCGCACTCGCGAGTTCGAGCAGATGGAGATGCAATTTTTCGTCCAACCGGGCAGCGAAGACGAGTGGATGCAAAAGTGGAAAGAAGAGCGGTGGAATTTCTACCTTCAGTTGGGATTAAACCAGGAGAAGCTGAGGTTCCGTCAGCATGGTCCGGATGAGCTGGTCTTCTACGCCAAGGAGGCCTGGGACATTGAATACCAGTTTCCCTTCGGCTGGAAGGAGATCGAGGGGATTCACAACCGCACCGATTTCGACCTGAGCCGGCACACAGAGTACTCGGGCAAGGATCTCTCCTATTTCGATGAGTCCACCCGTCAGCGGTTTATCCCCTATATCATTGAAACCTCCGCCGGCCTGACCCGCACCTTACTCACTGTGCTCGTCGACGCCTACGACGAAGAGCCTGAAAGGGTAGTCCTTCACCTTCACCCTCGCTTAGCCCCCATAAAAGCCGGGGTTTTTCCCTTGGTGAGACGGGACGGTATGCCCCAGCGGGCCCAACAGATCTACCGGATGCTGAAACCTCATTTCACCGTTTTCTACGATGAGAGCGGCAGCATAGGCAGGCGATACCGAAGAATGGATGAGATAGGAACCCCGTTTGGCATCACTGTAGATTCCCAGACTGCCCAGGATGACACCGTAACCCTCAGGGACCGAGACACTATGGAACAGGTGAGGGTTAAGATCGATGCCCTGAAAGAAGAACTGGAGAGGAGGATGAATGGCTGACCCGGCAAACTCTAAAGGTCTTGTTCCCTGGATATATGCGGTGGTGATGGCCGGAGGCAAGGGGAAACGCTTCTGGCCAGAGAGTCGCCCGGAGTGCCCTAAACCACTGCTTAAAATCCTGGGAGAAGAGAGTATGCTTCAGCTCACGGTTAGGCGGATCTCCCAGATTGTGCCTAAGCAGAATATACTGGTGGTTACCAGCCAAATATACAGCAGCCGGATCAGAGAGCACCTGCCGGAGATTCCAGCGGAGAACATAATCGCCGAGCCAGAAGGCAGAGACACCGCTGCCTGCATTGGGCTGGCAGCCCTGTATGTTAAAAAAATTAACCCTGAAGCAGTGATGCTCGCCGCCCCGGCCGACCATTTCATCCGCAACCGGGGGCGCTTCGCCGATGTAGTTCGGGCAGCAGCAGAGGTTGCACGTCTACAGAACAGACTGGTCACCATTGGAATCTCCCCCACCGGGCCAGAGACTGGATACGGATACATCCATCGGGGTGAGCAAACAGACCAGTGCCAGGGAGAAAAGATCTATTTGGTAAAGAAATTTGTGGAAAAACCCGACCGGCAACGGGCCCGACAATATCTTGCCCAGGGGGACTACCTGTGGAACAGCGGCATATTCCTCTGGAAGGTCTCCACTATCTTAGAGATGATCAAAAGCCATATGCCCAGGCTGGCTCAGGGCCTGGCCCAGATAGAACAGGCATTGGGCACTGAGCGAGAGGCTCAGGTTATCGCAGACGTCTACAGAGGCTTAGAGTCGGTTTCTATTGACTATGGGGTGATGGAGAAGGCCGATGGGGTGGCGGTGCTGGCGGGGGATTTCGGCTGGAGCGATGTGGGGTCCTGGGCTGCCTTAGGCGAGCTTTTGCCGCGAGACGAGAACGGTAATGTGATACAGGCCCTCCATCTGGGAATAGACACCCAGGGCTGTCTCATCCGCTGTCCGGGAAGACTGGTGGCCACCATCGGAGTCAAAGACTTGGTCATCGTGGAGACAGATGAGGCCCTGCTGGTATGTCCCAAACACCGGACCCAAGAGGTTAAAAAGATTGTAGAAATGCTGGAAGAGCAGGGGAAATAGCCTGAAGATGAAGCAGGCCCCCTCCCCTTTATCCCCTCCCCCGGGGAGGGGATATGCAACTTTTTACGAACGGATCAACATTGAGTTTCTGATTTGTTGTTACCCTATTTCCCTTAACCAATCACCCCTTCCGAGGTTCCGATGCAGAGAACTCTGACTACCTGTATCTACTGCGGCTGTGGCTGTGGTTTGTACTTAGAATCTGAGAACGGCAGGGTCATTGGTTCTTATCCCAGCCTGAACCATCCGGTATCGAAAGGTTCCCTTTGTGTAAAGGGATGGAATTGCTATGAGTTTATCAACCGGTTGGATAGGCTCACCAGCCCTCTGGTCAAAAAAGGCGGCCAGTTTAAACAAGTGGGTTGGAATGAGGCCCTGGACTTAGTATCCCAGCGGCTTCTGGAGATCAAGGAGAGATACGGACCAGATTCGCTTGCTTTCCTGAGCTCTGCCAAGGCCACCAATGAGGAGAATTTCCTGATGATGAAACTGGCCCGGGCAGTATTCGGCACCAATAATGTTGACCATTGTGCCCGGCTCTGCCACGCCTCTACAGTGGCAGGGCTGGCAGCCACTTTTGGCTCAGGGGCTATGACCAACTCGATAAATGAATTTGAAGAGGCAGAGCTGTTTTTAGTCACCGGCTCTGACACCACCAGTCAGCATCCCCTGATAGGTTCAAGGATCATAAACAGCGTCCTTGACCGGGGTGCCAAGCTGATTGTGGTTGACCCTCGCAGCATAGAGCTGGCTAAATACGCAACTATATTTATGTCACAGGCCAATGGCACCGATGTTGCCTGGATAAACGGAATGATGAATATAATAATCGCTGAAGGGCTACACGATGGAAAATATGTGGAGGAGAGGACAGAGAATTTTGAGCAGTTAAAGGAAGTGGTTAAAGAATATACACCTGAGTATGTAGAGAGGATAACAGGGATACCGCAAGATTTGCTCGTTCAGGCGGCCCGACTTTATGCTAAGACTCAGAAGGCAATGATAGTTTATGCTATGGGCATCACCCAGCATACGACGGGCACAGATAATGTCAAATCGCTGGCCAACCTGGCGATGTTGACCGGTCATGTGGGGTTTCCCTCAACTGGCGTCAACCCTTTAAGGGGTCAGAATAATGTCCAGGGGGCTTGTGACCTTGGTGCCCTGCCCAATGTGTTCTCCGGCTACCAGAAGGTGAACGATAGAGCAGCCAGGGCCAAATTTGAGGCAGCCTGGGGGGTGGAGAGCTTGCCGGCCGAACCAGGACTTACCGTCACGGAGATCTTTAAAAAAGCCGCCGAAGAAGAGATAAAAGGCCTCTATATAATGGGGGAGAATCCAGTTATAAGCGACCCGGACTCAAATCATGTGCGAAAGGCCCTTGAAAACCTGGAGCTTGTGGTCGTTCAGGATATATTTATGTCTGACACCGCCCAATATGCAGATGTAGTACTGCCTGCCTGCAGCTTCGCGGAAAAGGACGGTACCTTTACCAATACCGAGCGCCGGGTAGAGAGAATACGCAAGGCAATTGAACCGTTAGGCCAATCTAAACCCGATTGGGAGATTATCTGTGAGGTGGCCCGGCGGTGTGGTTATAAAGGAATGGGCTACTCAGATCCCTCCCAGATTATGGAGGAGATAGCCCGGCTTACTCCTATATATGGAGGCATAAGCTATGACCGTTTGGAGCCATTTGGCCTCCAATGGCCGTGCCCGAACCAAGACCACCCCGGCACACCCTACCTCCACAAGGATAAATTTGCCAGAGGGAAGGGGGCCTTCATCCCCTGCCCTTATATTGCCCCGGATGAGCTGCCGGACGAGGAATACAATTTCCTGTTGAGCACAGGAAGGATCTACTGGCACTGGCATACCGGCACGATGACCCGGCGAACATCTCTGCTTGACCGAGAAGTGCCAACCGCTTATGTGGAGATGCATCCTCGAGATGCTGAAAGGCTTAAACTAAGAAAAGGCGAACGGGTGAAGATAGCCTCCCGACGAGGGAAAATAGAGATAATGGTGAAGATAACCGAGATGGTAAAGGAGGGCTCTCTCTTTATTCCCTTCCATTTCAAAGAAGCGGCGGCCAATGTGCTCACCAACCCAGCAGTAGACCCCGTGGCCAAAATACCAGAATATAAGGTGTGTGCAGTTAAGGTAATGAAAGTTCAGAGTTAAAAATGGATAATTCTTATCCAAAATATAAAATCGATAAAAGAGAGGTTCGATCTTTATTAAGAAGCAGTTTGGCAAACTGGGATGTCTACGCCCCCCTGAAGGGTGTGGGAGGAGATGTTCAGTTTGTAAGGCTAGATAAAGAGGAATCGCTGGATAGGCTGGATCTGGGAAGTGAATCGCCCTTGATTCCTCCCAAGACCGTGGTTTTCCCTCAGATTGAGTCTCTTTTTGCATTTAAAGGGGGAGAGGTTGAAGAGACGCTTCCCTCTTCTGGGAGAAAGTTTCTGTTTGGAATGAGGGCCTGCGATCTGAAGGGAATGTTATTTATGGACGCCTTCTTTAAGCGAAACTTTGAAGACATTTATTACTTGGGCAGAGCAGCAAATCGGCTCGTGGTGGTTGTCGGTTGTAAGCGCCCGCCTCGAGAGGGGTGTTTTTGTACCTCGGCGAAGACAGGCCCGTTCTTAGAAAAAGGCTTTGACCTGCAGATGGTTGACTTAGAAGAGGTGTATTTGGTTGAGGTTGGTTCTGAGAGAGGCGAAGAATTTATAAGAAGTCACAGGCGGTTTTTTCAGGACCCCTTGCCAGAAGATATAGAATGCTCAGAAAGGATAAAGAGGGAGGCAGAGGAGGCCGTTCGCCTTAAGGTGGATTTTGAAGAGGCGATAAGGAGATTCTGTGCAGATGAGGTCCCGCAGGAGATATACGAGAGGATAGCAGAGAGATGTATTTACTGCGGTGGCTGTCTATATGTATGTCCGACCTGCACCTGCTTCAATGTATTCGATGACCGCAAAGGCAACTCGGGGGTGAGGTATCGAAATTGGGATGCCTGTGTGTTTGAAGGATACACTCGTGAGGCCAGCGGACACAATCCTCGGGCAGAGAAATGGATCAGGACTTCCCGGAGATACGAACACAAGTTAAAATATGACTACCTTGCCACCGGAACCAGCGGCTGTGTGGGCTGTGGCAGGTGCTTAGAGGCCTGTCCGGTGAACATAGGAATAGCACAGGTTATTGAAGCGGTGGCAGAGGGAGAAAAGAAATGAGAGTTGAAGTTGTTAGCCTTAGCGAGAGAAATTTAAAGGAAAGGGGGTATCATGAAGACCGAAGATGATTGGGTGGACCCATTGAGGAGACTCATTGAGGATCACGAGGATGTTTCAGAATACCTGGAGGATCTTGAGGGGATATTGAGCTTTCTGCATGAAGAGAAAGCATGGAGCAAGATCAAACCAATTGAAGATTTTTTCAAACAAAATATAATCGAACACTTTGAATTTGAAGAAAATATAGTTTTTCCTGCTGTGTTGTCTAGGTGTGCCACACCGGAATCCATAAAATTGATTTTGAAATTGCAAAAAGAACACGGGAGCATATTGAAAGAATTAGAAGAATTCCGAAAGATAATTTCCGAAAATGTCGTTCCTTTTGACAACCAGACAAATGCAAAACTGAACATCGTGGGCAGAGAGATAATAGATAGCCTTCTGGCCCATGCGTCGAAAGAGGACAGCGAGCTTTTGCCAATCTTGCAGAAAAATAGCCAGATTTTTGAAAGGTAGGATTGATCCGTTGGTAAAAAGTCGTATTTTCTCTCTCCACAAGGGAGACCCCCTCACCTTTACCCCGTGAAATAATCGTCTTTATAGTGTTGACCCTCTCCGCACTCTCTCGGGCAGATTGAGGAAGGATCTATAGTGTAGTCCTTCAGTATTTCACGGGGCAAGCCCTCTCCCTCCAAGGAAGAGGGGACACTTGGGCTTTTTACGAGTCAATCAGGCGAAAATACTTTACTGTATGTGCCCCTCGATAGAATGTCTATTAGATGTAGTTAGCTTCTCAGGGAGAGGATTCTAAACGATAGTGAGCGAAGCGATGAAAAACGAGTACATACCTTCACCGGCAGAGATTCTCTCCATTCAGAAAGAGAGCTTCGACACCAAGACTTTTAAGGTCAGGTTCGTAGATAAAAACCTAAGAGAATCATTTAGTTATAAGCAAGGGCAATTCGCCGAGCTCTCTTTGTTGGGCATAGGCGAGGCACCTATCTCCATAACCTCCTCGCCCTCCCGGAGAGGATACCTCGAATTCACGGTGAGAGCTATCGGAAAGCTCACCCAGGCTATTCATCGACTAAAAGAAGGGGATGTTATCTATGTGAGGGGCCCTTATGGCAATTCGTTCCCTTTTGAAGAGGTCAAGGGCAAAAACCTCTATTTTATCGCTGGCGGCATAGGACTGCCTCCGCTGAGAAGTGTGATAAATCTTGTTTTTGATAATCGACAGGATTTTGGTAAAGTTAAACTCCTGTACGGCGCCAAGACCCCCGCTGAGCTCTGTTTCAAACAGGAGCTGAAGCAGTGGGAGAAAATGCCCAACACCGAGGTCTTGCTCACAGTAGATAAGCCTGAGGGCGACTGGAAGGGGAATGTGGGAGTGGTAACTACATTGTGGGACAAGACTGAAGTGGATGGAGAAGGGGCAGTAGCCTACGTTTGCGGTCCCCCCATTATGATCAGGTTCGTGATAGAGAGACTGATCGAGTCGGGGTTTGAAGAGTCGGCAGTCTTTGTCACCTTAGAGCGCTATATGAAGTGCGGCATCGGCAAATGTGGACATTGTAACATAGGGGGCAAATTCGTCTGCCTCGACGGGCCAGTGTTTACCTATCAACAAATCAAAGGATTTCCTCAGAAAGAAAGGGCTATCCCTTGAAGAAAATATATAAAGACATCTCCGGAGCCATTTTGGCCGGAGGACAAAACAGCCGCATGGGTTTTCCCAAATACCTCCTGCCGATAGGTGGTAGGACAATTATCGAAAACACCATAGAAGTCCTTAAACCCTTCTTCGAGGAGCTTCTTCTGATAACGGATAACAGAGATCGTTTTCGATGGTTAGAGGGCATCACAATAGTGGAGGATCTGGTCAGGGACTGCGGCCCTCTGGGGGGTATCTACACAGGCCTGAAGACAATGGGCAACCAGAAGGGGTTTTTTGTCGCCTGCGATATGCCTTTTTTGCGTAATGATTTGCTCGAAAAAGTGCTCACTGTCGCTCTGGAGGATGATAAACCCTGTGTGGTCCCCTGGGCCAGGGGCAGGGCCGAGCCTCTGCATGCTGTCTATTCAAAACAACTTCTGCCCTACATAGAGCAAGCATTGGGCCAGGGAAGGTTCTCACTGAAGGAGTTGTTGAGGAAAAGCGGGTGCAAGTATGTGAAGGTGAAGGGAAACGAAGTCCAAGCATTCACTAACATTAACACACCAGAAGATCTAAAGGGAATACTGAACTGGGGAGTAAATCTGAAGGTTTTCAATAGTGTCTTATGTAATTTGAAGTGTAGCGGAGCCCTTTAGACCTCCACTTTGTGGAGACCTGAAGGTCCCCGCTACTTTTTACCAACGGATCAAATTTGGATTGGAAAAGGAACTGTTTCGGTGAAAGAAAAACTGTGGATAACAAGAATCTCATCTGACAAGCAGGAGACCCTCCAAGACTATGTGCCCCAGGAGATATCTCTCGCCCTCTATCACAACGGAGATCGTCTGGTGACCTTGATGTGCAGCCCGGATAATCTGAGGGAACTGGCATTAGGTTTTCTCTACTCATCCTGCCTTATCGACTCGACTGAGGAAGTAAAAGAACTTCTGATAGATGACAAGCACCTGAGCATATTCATTAAGACGGAAGGTAGTGGAAACACAGGAGAAAAGATATATACTTCCGGGTGCGGAAAGGGGATAATGCTGTCTGATTTACCAGATGGAATTCTTGGAAATAGAATTGAAGCTGGATTAAAGGTATCTCGCTTCCAAATATTCCAGATGCAGTCGGAATTTCAGAGAAAGTCAGCCCTGTTTAAAGAAACTGGCGGCGTTCACGCTGCTGCCCTGGCCGATGGCAGAGAGATTAAAATATTTATGGAAGATATCGGACGACACAACGCCATAGATAAGGTGATAGGAAAAGCCCTGCTCGACGATCTCAATCTGAAGCATTCGATTATGCTCACCTCAGGGCGTATCTCTTCAGAGATAGTGCTCAAGATTGCCCGCTGCGGCACCCCCATACTTGTCTCCAGAAGTGCCCCCACCGATCAGGCAGTTGAGATGGCCAGGCAAGTGAACCTTACCCTGATAGGTTTTGCCCGAGGCAAGCGAATGAATATCTACAGCGCAACAGAAAGGATTTCATAGAGTTGCTCACGATCATCGCCATTGTTGGCCGTTCCGACAGCGGTAAGACTACCCTGATCACCAAATTGCTGCCCGAACTGAAGCGAAGAGGACTGCGAGTGGGGGTGGCCAAACACTGCCCTCATGGCTTCGACTTAGACAGACCAGGGAAAGACTCCTGGAACTTCAGCCAGGCCGGTGCAGATGGGATCTTTCTTATCTCTCCAGGGCAGATAGGCCTGATTAGAGAGTTTGACCAATCCACTCCGCTGGATTTGCTGCTGGAGAGATACTTCTCTGGCTTCGATCTGGTCATACTCGAAGGGCTGGGAAGGGAGGGAGGGGTCAGGAAAGTGGAGATGGTGCGAAGAGGCGTAAGCGAAGGGCTGGAGTCGGCACCCGAAGAGCTTGTTGCCTGTGTGACCGATATGGAACTGAAGGCCCCCTGCCCGGTCTTCAGACCCGATGAGATCGAGGCCATCGCCTCCTTTCTGGAAGATTTAACAAAAGCAGAAATCGGAACTGAAATAGAGTCGAGGAATAAGAAGAGAAGTAGAGGGCAGAGGCAGTGAGGGAAGAAAAGATGATGAGGGGTGAATGGTTATCGGTGAGGGCGACTTCGTCTTTCCCACTTTCTACTTCTCACCATACTCAGTAGCAGATTTCAGGAATCCAAGAAATGCGTTTATCCTCTTTTTGTTCCAGGTAGTGATCTCTTCCAATAGTTTTTTACCAGGCCTTCCAGTCTTCAATAATTGCAGTAATTTTCTCGTCAATAATGGATTTCTCTCCAATTCTTGTATGACCTCTATTACTTCCGGATTGCGATAATAGGCAGGCCCTTCCGGTGTCGTAGAATAAACAGCCCCTTGTCCTTCGGCAATCTTCTCCCTCCCCGTAAGCAGCCAATCTATGGTAGTATGGCCGAATCGCGCTATTTTTGCTAAGATGTGTGCTTGAGGAATACGTCCTCTTTCATAATTGCTTATACTCACTTTTGAGACCCCGATTATCCTTCCTAACTCGCTCTGCGATAGGGAACCCCGAATTTGCCTGATCCTTTTACCAACCTGTAATTTGTTAATTTCGCTTTGCATAACCTAATAGTGTGTTTGCTCTTTTAGAAATTAACAGAATGTTAATTTTTTCTCTTGACAGTTAGTAAACTAATTGTTAACTTAATACCGTTGGCCTGAAATCTGTTTATCAATTGGGTTAAACCACCCAGCTCTGTTTCCAAAAATATCTCTCTCGTCTGATTTTATGAATGAAGAAAGGCCGAAAAGAAGGCAATTTGTTGATCGATAAAATAAAGCCAGGCGCGTGTTTTCTTCACGTGCTTCGGCGAGGGGGTGAAGGCTTCTGTTGCTTGGCAGGCTTGGAAGCCTTCACCCATCCTTAATTTTAATATACAAAAGGATGTCTCAAAAAGCAAACAGAATTTTCGGATAAGTCTCTAAGTTGAGGTCCAATTAAATCAAAGGCATGGACATATTTTGGAAAAGTAAGAGTAAAACTAACTGAAGGAGGAATAGATGGAAGAGAGGAAAAACAGGACATTATTTTGCCAGCGAGCATCAAACAGAGGGGGCAGTTGCTTCCCCATTTTTGCTGGTTCGGAGGAGGGTCAACTTTCTGGGTTTGTATATTTCGAGACGGAGGTTCATAATGGAAAGGCCGGTCATCCTTATCGTTGACGATGACGAAAATGTGCGCATCCTGCTGGAGAGCGTCCTCAGCCAGTGGGGCTACCAGACTATCACCGCCTGCGGAGCCCGGGAGACTCTGGAGATACTGGAAGAAGAGACCCCGCTGGCGGTAATCTCAGACATTGAGATGCCGGAAATGAACGGACTTGAACTGCTGAATCAAATCAAGAAAAAACACCCCAAGGTAAAGGTCGTGATGATGTCAGGCAATGCGCTCACCAGAGAGGAGATCAACAGGAGTCTTGAAATGGGCGCCCTCGAATTTGTTCCCAAACCGTTTAATCTGACAGATCTAAAGCGGGTTGTTTCAACTCTGAGTTCGCAACCGATAAGTCGGTCTTGACGAGATTCGGGCTCAGGGCTTAACATACGAATAGACAAGAAGGAACTGACTGTGAAACATACAAGGCTGTTACTGATTGGCATCGGGGCTGTGCTGTCCCTGGCAGCTTTAGCTGTCTGACCCACTGCTGCTGTAGCTGTGGCCTGTGCGAACAACACTGTCCAGTTGCAGGTGAGGCAGCGATCTTGGTCTACTTAGAGGAAGGCTGAGGTTTAGTTGAGTTATAATATCAGATTTCATAAGACAAGCTCCTAATTATCAGGCTAATTTTTGCCCTCCTTAAAACCTTTTCTAATCTCCTTTCTCATAGAGTCTGATACGGTTATTCTCTCTTTTTGCTTTTTTCCCAGGCAATTAGACCACGCTAAGCCGGAAAAAAATTTCAGGAATTGTATTTTTTCTCTTGACAAGATGGTGAATATATGCTATAGTTAAATATATCTTCTAAAGGAGGTAATCTTATGGGTAGAAAATATATTTCAAGGCTCGCGTGTTTGGCTCTGCTGGCAGCAGCGGGCCTTTGGTTTGCCCTGCCTGGCCGGGCACCTGCCGGGGCCTCTGAAGCTGGCCAGGCTGAAAGACAGCAGGTGAAGCAGGCCCTGGTCAGGTTCAGGGACCGGCTCAATGTGAAGGACATCCGCGCCCTGGTGGGGCAGCTT
>CAZQSC010000071.1:0-12209 GCA_964595705.1 uncultured bacterium
CCCCAAAATGGTGAGGAGACCCTTTTTTATTTTTCATAAGTTTTCCGAATCTGGGGTTAAGTTTTTCAAAGCAGTCATTAAGTCATTAGTCATTTGTGAACTCGATGCGCCACTCATTAATTAACCAATTTTGTTGAGCATCCGGCTTAAGAACTCATTGGGGTGAAGTCGGGAACTTCCCTAAAGACCACTCCTTGCCGGCCTTCACCCCTTTATCGATATAGGATTTTCCCGGATTACCCCCAGTCCCCTTTAGCTACCGCCAATTCAGGGGGGACTCTCTTTGGGGTGGATTTCGACGGTTTTCTGCTGGAGTAGGATTTTCCCTTGACAAAGTGTTTAAGAGAGAATTATATTAACTTCGTTAGATAGGTTTATCTATATGAAGCAAAATAAATATTTGCGTATAGGAGAGACCTGCCCAGATCGGTCGACCAAACATAGAAATCCTAAGCACTAAATCCGAAATACCGCCCTCTGTTGGATAATCAGTTTTTATTTTCTACATATCTAAGAAACTCCAACAGGGTAAACAAGCTCCAATGACCAAAGTCAGAAATATGAAACATTAATGAGAATAAGGTCTAATACTTTGAGCTAAGCTCAAGGAGAACATAGCCTTTGAGTATTTAGATATTAGGATTTAGCATCCATGCGCACTTATAAATATGTTGTATATAACGAGTTGACCGCACTGCTCTAACTTCAAGGGGGAAAAGTGATACAGATCGACGGCAGTTTTGGCTCTGGCGGTGGACAGGTATTGCGCACTGCTGTAGGGCTTTCGGCCTTGACTCAGAAGCCCTGCAGGGTGTTCAACATCCGGGCCAAGCGCCCCAATCCCGGCCTGCGGGAACAGCACCTCCAGGCAGTGCTGGCCCTCTCTAAGCTGTGTGGGGGGAGACTGGAAGGGGCAGAAATAGGGTCGGCCCAGATAGAGTTCTCTCCCGGAGAGATTAAACCCGGAGAGCTTTCGATCCCTGTCTCCACCGCCGGTTCGGTGGGGCTGGTCTTACAGGCGATTCTTATCCCTGCAGTTAGGGTTGACCTTTTTATTCGGATACACGGAGGGGCAACTTATGGGAAATGGGCAGTGCCAGTTGCCTATCTCCAGAATGTTCTCTCACCCCTGTTGCGGCAGATGGGCTACCGGTTTACCATAGATATTCTCCGGGAAGGGTTCTATCCTAAGGGTGGAGCAGAGGTAGAGGTGAGGACCAGCCAGGCAGTCCTGCGGCCGATAGAAATCCTGGAGAAAGGCAAAATAGTCAGTGTAAGAGGGTTTTCTGTCGCCTCAGAATCCCTGAGAAAGAAGAGTGTGGCCGAAAGACAAGCACAATCAGCCTCCAAAGTGCTTTCCGAGTATTTTAAGATTGCCCCTCGGATAGAGATACAGTATTCCCCCTCCTTGTGTCCGGGCTCCGGCATTCAGCTGTGGCTTCAAACCGAACACAGCCTGCTGGGGAGCAGTAGCCTCGGAGAGCTGGGCAAAAAGGCCGAAGAAGTGGGGAGAGAAGCAGCAGAAGGGCTGATTTCTGAATACAAAGGGGGAGCAGTGGACTCCCATGCCGCCGACCAGTTACTTCCCTATCTGGCCTTAGCTGGCGGGAAAATCAGGGTAAACCAGATATCCGAACACTGCAGAACCAACGCCTTCGTTATCCAAAAATTCTTGCCAGTGGAGTTTCGAATCGGGGAGAAGACTATAGAAATAGAAAAAATTGAAACTTAAGGAGGGAAAAGATGCGAAACAGATGGAATGTTCTGCTGGCGTTTGTCGCAGTTTTTGGAATTTCGATTGCCGGCTGTACCCTGCACAGAGTTTCATACCGGCCGATTACGCCACCACAACCGGTTGTTGAATCAGAAAAATACCCTGATGCCAACGCCATCATCGTCTTCGACAGCACCAGGATTGAACTTGAGCCGTCGGGAGAATACACCTGGAGAGGGCACAAGTTAGTAAAGATCCTCAACAACCGAGGCAAAGAGAGATACGGTGAGGCAAAATTCACCTATTGCTCAATATACGATACCCTCTTCATCCAGAAAGCCAGGGTCATACAGAGAGATGGCACGGTTGTGGAAGTCCCTCCAGAGGCCATCAAAGATGTTCCCCTTCCTGCCTTCGGCAAATTTTTCCTCCCCAATGTAAGGATGAAGATAGTTACCTTCCCCAGCGTTCAGGAAGGCTCTTCTGTAGAGGTTATCTTTAAGGAGATAATGAGAAACCCACCTATGGAGGACAATTTTGATGATGTTCAACTGTTTGAAGACACAGAACCTATACTTGATATGGTCTATACTATTGTCGCTCCTAAGAATATGCCTTTGAGGTATCTGGTGAGAAACGGAGAGCTGAGGTTTACAAAACAGGAGCAGGGAAATAAGATTGTCTATTCCTGGGCGGCCAGGGATGTCCCCAGGGTGGTAGCTGAGGCTGGCATGCCTCCTTTAAGCGACGTGGCCACCAAATTGCTTGTCTCCACTGTTTCCTCCTGGCAGCAGTGGTCAACATGGTATTACAGGTTATGTAAACCGAAATTTGAGGCGGATGATGCCATAAAGCAAAAGGTTAAAGAGCTTACAGAAAACCTCAGTAGCCAGGAGGAGAAGATACGGGCGCTTTACTATTTTGTCGCCCAAAATATAAGGTATGTGGAAACTACCCTGACCGGCAAAAAGGGCGGCTATGAACCTTTTCCAGCCCCTAAGACCTTTAAAAACAAGTACGGAGTCTGCCGTGACAAGGCAGCCTTGTTGGTCAGCATGCTTAGACAGATAGATGTGGACGCCTACATTGTTCTGACTAATCCTATCATCAGAGTTGAGCAGGATCTGCCTGCTGACCAGTTCAATCACGCCATTGTAGCGGTTAAAGACGCGAACAGGGGATTTTTCTACCTTGACCCCACTGCTGAGGACGCACGGGATTTTCTGATGGCAGTTGAACAGAAGAAAGGGGTTTTAGTATGCGATGAGGACGGAGAGCCCCTCAGGTTTACCCCTCTTTTGCCTCCCCAACAGAATATGGGTCGAATCTTGTGTAGGTCAACCCTGGATGAGCAGGGGACCTTAAGGGGCAGAGTGACCTTCACTACCAACGGTTTCTATGATTATATCTTCAGGTCGTGGATGAAATATTTGCCTCCGGCCAGAAGGGAGATGATTTGGCAGCAAATAGTGACCTCCATATCCCCCAATGCAGTGATCGACAGTATCCATATCTCAAACCTGAAGGACCTGTATGAACCTGCTTATGTGGAAATAGATTACACAGCTGAGGATTATGTTCTGAAGGCAGGCGATTTTCTGATCTTCAGAATGCCGGGGGATACCGAAGGACTTGACTTTCTGGCAAAGGCCTTCCTGCGGGGGGCAGACCTTCCTGTTCGAAGATACCCGTTGAAACTCTGGTCAACCTTTGCCTCCTGTGTGGAAGAGACACTCAGTATCCCAGAAGGCTATGCGGTAAAGGCCCTGCCTGAAAAAGTGGATGTGCAGTATCCTAAGGTATCTTACCAGGCCCAATATGGGGCCCAGGGCAGCAAGGTAACCCTTGCTAAAGAGCTGCTTGTCTCCGACATTGAAATTCCGTTAGAGGATTATCCTAATTTAAGGGAGGTGTTATCGCTTTCTTCCCGGTCATCTCGAGGAAAGGTGATCCTGGTGGCACAGTCCCAGGATGCCTCCGCCTCTGAGTAGTCGGCGGAAATTCTGGTCAAGGTGCTTGGTCGAAGGTAGAGGTAGAATAGAGAAACCGGTGCATATAACTACCTAATTAACTGGTGAAGGTCCGACTCGGTTCACTTTCATTTTGCATTCAACCTCTTTATGACGGAACTGTTATGATGAATTTTAACAGGTCGATCTTGCTCAACAGAAATGAGTTCACCAGGCTAAAGGCGTTTACTGCTGAGGGACGTGGGGCGGTCTTATATCGTCAACTGCAACACATTGCTGAAGATATGATGGGGGAGGATCCTCCAATCTATGAAGGGCACCTTCCTATCAATCGCCGGGCGCTGAGCTGGTATTTTGGCAGGATAGGAGTTCTGGCATTGATCGGCGTGCTGGATGAGAGCGAAGAGAAGCTCATAAAAACAAAGGAGTTGCTTTCTGTCCTCCATCAAATCGCCTGTAGCAGTCGCACCCCCCTGAATACTTTTGCAGGCCGTCTGAGCGTGGAGCCGATCCAGGAGTCCATACTCTTGCCGGAGATTCTGTTTGTCGAACATCTTCTGGGTCAATTTGGCCTTCTCGGTCCGGAAGATCGCTGCCAGATTGAGGAACTTTACCAGTGGATGTTCCCCTTTGCCCTGTTGGGGTTTACTGAGATCCAATTGTCGGTGGACCCTACCAATAACCATGTTCTGCTCGATGCCTCCTCGGCCGGACTTCTTGCCCTTCGACTCAAAGATCGACTCCCGCTCTGGGAGCAGTGGGTGGGAGTTTGCAACGACCAGGTACGTCACTACGCCAAGACTGCCATCTTGGGTGACGGTGGTCAGATTGAGAGTTCACCCAGCTACCACGCATCAGTAGTCCAGCGGCTTTTGCTACATACCTTGTTGATGCGCGACCTGGGCGGAATTGACTTAACAGCAGATGAAGATTTTGTTCAAAGGGTCACCGCGGGTGCAGACTGGATTTTGAGTGTGGCAACCCCAGATGGTAGGCTTCCGGCCATCAATGACTCCGGCCGTGTCTTTGGTGCCCCTTTCCTGTTTGCTGCCAGTGCTCGGCTCACTGGCAATGGGAAATATATCTCGGCTTTGGAGCTGTTTTTGCAAAAAGAGAATTTCCAGGTTGAGCATTCCACCCTTCCCTTTGGATTTCTGTTGACGGCGGGGAATAAGTTTCCCCGGCCATCCAGTCTGCCCTCTCAGAGTCGCCGGCGGGCGGTGCTTCTTCCCCAAACCGGCTTTGCCGTGCTTCGTGATGGAGCCGGCGGTTATCTGATCTGCAAGTCCGAACCACGTTCGCTCTGCCACACCCACGATGAGCGCTGTTCTTTCGAGTGGTGGCCTTTTGGTCGCCCAGGAACACTTGATCCAGGTGCAGTCGACTATCAAAGATTGGAACAGTTTGTCTATTACAGACTACCCCAGGCCCACAACACCGTGGCGCGTTATCGCCCCCACAAAGAGACCATCAGGCCGCAGGATCACATCTTTCCCGAGGTGGAGATCTCCCATGATGCCCATCCCCACGATCCGGGCACTATTGAGCTCATTGAAGATAACGTTGGCGTTCGGATGGAGGCCAGAATATCGGAGAAGGTGAAATTGAGACGGATGATTATTCAACGGGGGAGGAATCTGGACTCACTGCAAATCACCGATGAGCTTATCGGCGAGGATGACTGTCCCTACGACTGGTGTTTCCACGGTCGGGGCAAGCTTACGCTTTTAGCTCGAGGATTCCGCTTTGATTCCCCTGAGCTGTCAATTGAGGGGAAGGTCAAGTTGCCGCAGAGCTTCGAGTTGGTGAAACTCGCCGGGCCCATAGATCCCAGTGGTCCAGATGTTCCCTATGTGGCTATTCGGGTGAAAGGTGCTCCGAATCGGCTTAAAGTTCTCTTAAAAGCCACGAAGCGGTAGCTTATGATCGTTGATTTCCTTCGCTTATCAAGGTTGAGCGGTTAAACTGAGGAGTAAGCAGTGTTCTTCGATCGCAGGATTCCAGTCGGACTCAGGACGGCTTACAACTATGACTCTTTGGGTGGTATACTCTACGGGATACATTACGGCCTGACCATTGCCTTCTTCCCCATCATTGCCCGGAAGCTTGGAGCCAGTTCAGGCCAGATGGCATTTCTAACCACCACTTCCCTCATAGGAGCCCTGTTCACCTTCTTCTGGGCCTACTATTCCAGCAACAGGAAGAAGATGCCCTTCATGATCCGTATGAAAGGCACAGCAAGGGTTCTGCTTTTTCTGATGGTCTTGGCCGTCAACCCCTGGGCATTCATTTTCCTCGTTTTTTTGTACTGGTTTTTTGAAATGGCGGGAAGCCCGGCTTACACTGGAATAATGAAGGAGATATACTCAGAGGAACATCGAGGTAAAGCTATGGGCTATGTGAGAGTAGAGATGGGGATGGCAATGATCTTCTCCTCTTGGCTGGGGGGATTCTTGCTGGACAGGGTCAGCTATCGATATGTGTTTCCAGTAGGAGCGGTATTTGGGCTCTTGGCACTGCTCTCTTTTCGCCGGATCAGAGTCAGAAGCGACGAAAAGGCAGCCTTTAATCAGAAGAAAGCCTTCTCTTTACTAGAAATAGGTCGAATACTTAAGCGGGACAAGAGATTTTTTCGTTACGCAGTGATCTTTTTTACCTTTGGATTTGGAAACCTTATAATTGTGCCGCTTTGCCCCATTTTTCTGGTGGACACCCTCCATATCACCAATGCCCTGGCCGGCAGGTTGGCCTCTCTATTCTCCCTCTGTTGGTTGATCTCTTACCTGTTCTGGGGAGAGTTTATCGACCGAAGAGGTCCTCTGAATGCCCTTTGGCTGTTGCTGTTACTGGTGAGCTTTGTCCCTGCTCTATACTCGCTTGCTTCCGACATCTGGTTTGTTGCCATAGCTACCATTTTTTCGGGCCTGAGCTCGGGTGGGATACAACTGGCCAGGCTGAATTACATAACCAGAATCGCCGGGCATGAACAGGTGCAGGACTACTGGGGTGTTGACTACACGCTGATGGGTCTGAGAGGAATCGTCGCCCCCTTCGTAGGAGTAGGACTAATGCGCCTGTTTGGAATACGGGCCGCCTTTCTGGTTGGCTTTGGATTGATATTTTCCAGCTTCATAGCCATGAGACAATTCGCCCAGGGAGAAGAAAAAAGAATTATGGGAAGATGAATCCCTAAATTGAACACTGAAAAAACGTACCCCAAAGAGCCTCAATAGTCGACCGAAGAGTTGGCCTTACAGCAAATACCTTTCGCAATAATTTTCGTGAAAGTTCGATTATTTGTTGAAAGCCACGTTATTCTTCGGTTTCAGTTTCACTCAACGTTTTTCCAAATCTACAAAAAAGTCAGAACTTGAAGTGAGCCTTTAAAATATTCTATTTTTCAGTTGAAGGAGGAATATATGAGCCGATTAAAGACCAAATATGTAGGGCTGAACTTAAAATCACCAATAGTTGTGGCCTCGGCTGGAATTACCGAGACGGTGGAGAGGATGCAGAAGGCCCAGGACTGGGGTGCCGGTGCTGTAGTGATGAAGTCTTTGTTTGAAAAAGAGATATGCAGAGTAGCTCCTACTCCCAGGTTTCGTATCCTGAGGCATAATCTGGGCAAGGAGAAGACATTCACCTTTATGTCTTACGAGCAGGCCTCTGAGTGGGGGCCCCAGCGGTATGCCGAGGAAGTCGCCAAGGCAAAGACAAAACTGGATATTAAGATCATTCCCAGCATCAACTGTGTTACTGAAGAAGAATGGGTAAGTTACGCTAAGATGATGGAAGAGGCAGGTGCCGATGCCCTGGAGCTCAATGTCTCCTGTCCTCACAGCTCCATCACCTTCAGCGGCGAAGATGTGGAAAATCGTATCTACCAGGTAGTTAGGTTGGTCCGGGAAAGCGTCTCTCTGCCGATTATCCCTAAGCTCAGTCCGATGTTGACAAATCCGTTGCACATCGCTAAGCGGTTGGAGGAAATCGGGGCAGACGGGGTGACTATTTTCAATCGGATGACCGGGTTGGACATAGATATCGAAGACCAGGTGCCCACAATGCCTGGAGGCTATGCCGGGCACGGAGGGCCTTGGGCCATTCAGTATCCCCTCAGGTGGATAAGCGCTATCCGTCCTCAGGTGAAGATGGATATCGCCGCCTCCGGCGGAGTCACCAGTTGGGAGGATGTGGTCAAATATCTGCTGGCGGGGGCAACGGTAGTTCAGGTCTGCACCGCAGTGATATTGAACGGATACAAGGTTATCGAAGAGCTTTGCCGAGGATTGGAAGATTATATGATTCAGAAAGGCTACCAAAGTCTGGATGAGTTCCGAGGCAAAGTATGCGACCGCATCCTCACCACCGAGGAGATAACTCGAGAGCACACACTGGTGGCCAGGATAGATCCCGAACCCACTGCCCCCTGTCAGGTAGCTTGCCCTGTGGCTGTGCCGATTCAGGCCTTTGTCCACCGGATAGCCGAGGGAGAGCTTGAAGAGGCGTGGCGGCAGCTCAAGTCAAAAGGACCCCTGCAGCGGATCTGCAGTTGGATCTGTCCCGGATTCTGTGAGCAAGAATGCACCCATACCCTGTTAGACAGATCCGTCTCGATTATGGCTCTCAAAAGGTTTATCCTTAACTGGGGGAGAGACAAAGGGCTTATCTTCCAGTATCCCAGGGTTGCTGAGGTGTCGGGCAAGAAGGTAGCGGTGATCGGGTCGGGTCCGGCTGGACTTACTGCTGCCTTCGATCTGGTGCGAGCAGGCCATCGGGTGACCATCTTTGAGGCCCAACCTGTGGCTGGAGGAATGCTCTCTTTGGGCATTCCTGAATTCCGGCTCCCCAGAGACCTTGTCCGCCAGGAGATTGCGGAAATAGAGGAAATGGGCGTGGAGATCAGCTTGAATAGGCCTATTCACTCCTTAGATGAACTCACGGATTACGACGCAGTCTTCTTGGGGATAGGGGCGTTGAGGAGCCGGCGCTTAGGAATTCCTGGGGAGAATGCCCAGGGGGTAGGCTATGGTCTGGATTTCCTCCGCAGATTCAATCAGGGAGAACCCCTTAGGGCAGGGGAGAGGGTGGTAGTTGTGGGCGGTGGCAACACCGCCGTAGATGCAGCCCGGGCAGCAGTCAGGTTGGGTGCTAAGGAGGTCTTCCTGGCCTATCGGCGCACTAAGGACGAGATGCCAGCCGACCCCAGAGAAGTCCAGGAGGCAGAAGCAGAAGGGGTGAGAATCCTCTTCTTAGTCGCGCCCAACGAGATTCTCACTGAAGGAGACAGGGTAGTTGCCTTGAGGTGTACTAACCTCTATTTGGGAGCCTCTGACCAGAGTGGTCGGCGCCGTCCCCGGGTGATTGAGGGAACCGAGTTCACTTTGGCGGCAGACACAGTCATTCTCGCCTTAGGGCAATCAGTCGACCTGACAATAGATTCCTTAGAGACCACTGCCCAGGGTACTATTAAAACAGATGCGACGGGACGCACCGACAAGAAGGGGGTCTTTGCCGGCGGCGATGCTGTCTTAGGCCCGGCTACCGTAGCCGAGGCTATAGCCAGCGGCAGAAGGGCAGCTGTTGCTATAGACAGGTATTTAACAGGCCAGGGCAACGCCTTCCTCCAGCCAGAGTCTCCAATGAAGGCAGTAGACAAATGGACAGTGTGGCAGCGGAATTCCCATATTGAAATAGAGAAGGAACTTAAAGCTATACCGCAGATACTAAATGAAGAACAAGCTGTAATGGAGGCAAGAAGATGTCTGGCCTGCGGGTGTGGGGTAGGCTGCGACCTCTGCCACCGGATCTGCATCTACTCTGCGGTAGAAGAAGTAGGGAATAAGTACAAGATTAATAGTGAGAAATGCGACGGCTGTGGACTCTGTGTGCAAAGATGTCCCAACCAGACTATCTCTATGGTACCCAGGTCGGTTCAGGAATGACCTTTGAGCAGACAAAGAATGCGCAGAGAGGCCAAGGAGATATTCCAGGCCTCCGTAGAGGCGGCTGATCCTTCTCGTTGTATCTACCAGAATGTTCGGCTATGCCAGGAGATTCTGCAGATCGGCCAGACTACTTACCAGTTGAGTGATTTTCGTAGAATCTTTGTGGTAGGGGCGGGTAAGGCCTCAGTTCCTATGGCAGAGGCGGTCGAGCAGATCCTGGCCGATCGAATCACCGGAGGGGTGATAAACACAAAATACGGACACTCCCGCCCCTTGCAGAGGATCGAGGTAAACGAGGCTGGCCATCCTCTGCCGGATGAAAGGGGGGTGGAGGGAACAGAGAAGATAGTGAAGCTTCTAAAGGAAGCTGACAAGGAGACATTGGTCCTCTGCCTTCTCTCCGGCGGTGGTTCTGCCCTGATGCCTCATCCGGCTGCTGGGATATCCTTAGAGGAGAAACAGCAGACTACCCAGCGGCTTCTACAGTGTGGAGCAAGCATCGAGGAGACCAATGCCATCAGGAAACATCTTTCCGGGATCAAAGGCGGCCGGCTCTGTCAACTCGCCCACCCTGCCAGGGTAGTTACGCTCATCCTCTCTGATGTAGTAGGAGACAAACTGGAGACAATTGCCTCTGGCCCTACCGTTGCCGACCCCTCCACCTTTGCCGACTGCCTTCAGACGATAGAGCGTTATAAGCTTACGGACCTGCTGCCTCCAGGTGTAGCTTACTACCTCCAGGCCGGAGCTGCCGGAGAGGTGGGGGAGACCCCCAAGCCAGGGGATAAGATATTTTCCTCCTGCCAGAATTTGGTTGTAGGTAACAACCGACTGGCCGTGGAGGCAGCCCGGGCCAAGGCGATCTCCTTTGGTTATAACACCCTGGTGCTGTCTACCCAAATAGAAGGTGAGGCCCGGGAGGTAGCCGGGGTCTATGCTGCCTTGGCTAAAGAGGTCCTTTCTTCCGGCAACCCCATTGGTTCCCCAGCCTGCTTCATCGGCGGCGGAGAGACGACGGTTACCGTGAAAGGAGAGGGTATGGGAGGAAGAAACCAGGAGTTGGTCTTGGCAGCAGCGGTTCAGATCGATGGACTGCAGGAGGTGGTGATTCTAAGTGGAGGCACCGACGGCACCGATGGGCCTACCGACGCTGCTGGAGCTGTGGCTGATGGCCAGACAATTAGGCGGGCAAAGGAGCTGGGACTTTCTGCCTCTGACTGCCTCAGGGAGAACGACTCCTATCACTTCTTTAAATCGCTGGGTGATTTACTGATGACCGGTCCCACCGGGACAAATGTGATGGACATTCAGATTGTGCTGGTTAGGTAGGAAGGCGTTTATCTGGGAGGATTGGGTTCTTCCGTGGAGAAGGTATGGGCGATGATCTCCAGGTGCCTCAAGTAGGGCTCTTTGTCGAAGGCCGGGGCGCAAAGGGCGATATCCACCACAAACGACCGACCAGAAGGGGAATCCACAAAAAACCAGGTACGAAATGGTCCTCCCGCCAGTTTCTCCCTGTTCTCCCAGAGTCCCTCTAATCTCACCGCTTCCCTTCCCCCGAAGATGGTCCTGCTTACCTCAGTCAGCGGTAGAACTACCTGATCTCCCTGGTAACAGAGCTGGCAGATCTGGTTGCGCCTTCTTGCCCAGAATTCCTTTTCTGTGGTTTCACTCACTTCCGCCCCCTTCTGAAGACTTTCCCAGTGGACGAGGAGCCATCTGTCGGGATTTCGCTTTCTGATCCAGACGAAACTGCTGTCGGCTGACTGTTTCTCTATTTTATATCCCGAGGGGAGGCGAATCGACCAGCCGAACCTCTCCCATAACTGCTTCTCCGTCTTCTGTTGCTCTCCCTTTGCGTAAAGCCAGGCCTTGATCTTTTGATCAAGGTACCTCTCCATCAGCTCAAATATCTCGGAGGCATGGACTTGCAGTTTTCTGTTCAGTGTCTGGTTGTCTTTTGCGGTCAATACCAGAAGCACCTGCTCTTTTGCCCACACATCCTTTTTGACAAATATGTAAGCCGAATTATCTTCTACCATCTTCAGGGCTCTGGGCGCAAGCAGAGACCTTATTAACTGGGCAGCCCGGCCTTGTGACTGAAGCGAGGAGAGCAGCAGCAGATTCTTCCACTGCCGGTAGAAGTCAAAGTCTTGCGGCTTCTGGAACTCTAAGGTGAAAACTCTCTCTATCTGGGGTGTTCGCACCTGCTTCTCGAAGATGTGCCGGAGCTGTTTTTCAAACAGTTCTCTCTCCAGGCTGTCGGCTATTACCACGATCTCGTGGTTAGAGCCCATCCCCTCGGGAAGAGGACGGGAGCAGCCCAGAAAAGCAGCTCCCAGGCAAAGATAGACTGGAAAGCATCTACAAATGCCCCTCATTGCGAACCTTCTGCTTAAAAAACTCTACTGTTTTCACAAGCCCTTCTTTCAGTGAAACTTCCGGAGACCACCCCAGAAATTTTTGGGCCCGGGTGTTGTCTAAGCAGGAGAATCTTATATCTCCTGGTCTTTCTGGCAGATGGACCATCGGAGAGTTGTTGCCTGTCGCCTGTTGGACTTGCCCGAACAGTTGGTTGAT
>CAZQSC010000072.1:0-12066 GCA_964595705.1 uncultured bacterium
GGCCGAGATATTTGCCGTGCGACCCCGAAGACATCACCAGGGTCTTGCCGATTTCAATCGCCTTGGGGACTGCGTCATGGGTGTGGCCGGTGAGAATAACATCGATGCCGCTGACAACCTTGGGAAGTTTCTGGTCAACGTCGAAACCATTGTGCGACCGCAGTACGACAAGCCCGGCACCTTCGCTGCCGCCTCAATCTGCTCTACCACTGTATTCGGCTCTGCATAGCCACAGGGGCAGAATCTGTCCACCGGATTGGCAAACACCCACAGCCCAGCAGAGAATTTCGGTTCCATCGGGTTTCCTCCTATAAATTTAAGAATTTAAACCAACTAAGTTCTTTAAGTCTCTAACCTCTGATTTCCGTAAGGGGCGCCACTGGCCAGGGGGGAGGTTAACCACTCCAATACCTGCAAACGCTGTCCGCCACAGCCTTTTTACCCGATGCCCCACTGCTTGGCACATCTTCTTCACCTGCCTTTTCCTCCCCTCGCAGAGTTTTATCTCCACCAGGGCGTCCCCGGCGGTCACTTTCACCAGTTTCACCCGGGCAGGGGAGCTGGTCCAGTTGTCAAAACGCACCCCCTTAGAAAGTCTCTCCAGATCCCTTTTATCAGGCACGCCTTCTACTAAAGCCAGATAGGTCTTGGAAACCTGATAGCGAGGATGAGAGAGACGAAAGGCTAAATCCCCATCGTTGGTTAAAAGCAATGCCCCCTGGGTGTCAAGATCGAGCCTTCCTACGGGGAAAACTCTCTGGGGAACTGCCGAAAGAAGATCAAACACCGTCCTTCTGCCATGAGTGTCGTGAGCAGTCACAACATACCCGGCAGGCTTATTGAGCAGTATGTAGGTCGGCCTCTCCCCTACCCTGATTAGTTGGCCATCTACTGTGATCTGGTCTCTGCTCGGGTCTACCTTCACTCCCAGTTGAGTGACAGGCAGACCATTAACAGAAACCCTGCCTTGTTCTATAAGTAGGTCGCACTTCCGCCGGGAATCAATACCTGCCTGAGCCAAAAATCTATTCAATCGCATAGTTAAGATTCTGTCGAAAAATAGAATTTCGCAGATCATCTGATTGCGCCCAACTGAAGTTAAGTCAGACCTTAGAGGCGTAAACCGGCCTTAATGTAGAGATGACCCGCCGGGTCGTCTCTACATTATATCGTCCTGGGCCATCCAACACCCCATTCTTCGACAGAATCAGTTAATTTAGTGGTTGAGACCCATAACCTGCCGCACCTCGTTCATAGTCTCTTGGGCAACCTTTCTGGCTTTTTCCCTCCCCCTGTTTAAGGCTTCGCCCACAAGCTTAGGATTTGCCCCAATTTCTTCCCTTTTATCTCTGAGGGGCTGAAGCGCCTCCACCAACCGCCCTGCCAGCATCTGCTTGCAAGC
This sequence comes from uncultured bacterium, assembly GCA_964595705.1. Taxonomy (GTDB): domain Bacteria; phylum Latescibacterota; class MVCY01; order MVCY01; family MVCY01; genus MVCY01. Next base: position 1,403 of record CAZQSC010000072.1, read on the forward strand.
CACACACCCCAGCCGTGCTTGCTTACAGTCAGCTTCAATCTGTTCCACCTCTAAGGCATTGTAAATCTTATGATAAGAGAATACCGGGCAGCCTCTCACCTCGGGGTCACCGGGGTCGGTTCGGTAGACCTTCTGGGGATCGGTGAACATGGTCTTCACTTTCTCTCTAATAACATCGGGAGAATCAGAAAGATATATCACATTCCCCTGGGATTTACTCATCTTCTTGCCGTCTAATCCGGGCAGCCGTGCCACCCTAGTGAGCAAGGCTTCAGGTTCAGGGAAGACCCTTTTGTAAATGTAGTTGAATCGCCGGGCGATCTGGCGGGTTAGCTCGATGTGAGGCACCTGATCTTCCCCTACCGGCACAGCATCTGCCTTGTAGATGAGGATATCAGCGGCTTGTAGGACTGGGTATCCTAACAGGCCATAGTTTATGCTGGTGATCTCCTCATCCTTTTCGATCAGTCCCAGCTCCCGGGCCTGGTCCTTTACCGTAGGGTTGCGAATCAACCAGGGAGTGGGAGTGATCATAGAGAAAAGCAGGTGGAGTTCAGCATGCTCTTTAACATCGGACTGAACAAAGATTACACAGTTTTCTGGATCAAGGCCGGCTGAGAGATAGTCAATGGCTACCTCTCTGATCAGGCAGTGTAATTGAGAGGGTTCCTCATACTCTGTGGTTAAAGCATGCCAGTCGGCGATCATATTGAACATCTCATAGTCGTTCTGGAGGGCAACCCAGTTCTTCAACGCCCCTTCATAATTTCCCAGATGCAGCTTGCCAGTGGGTCGCATTCCACTTAATATCCGTTTTTTTCCCATTATAGTTCTCACTCCATGAAAAGATACGGTTTCCAGCGGTGGTCAGAGATAGTAACAAGATGTCGGATGAAGACAACGTTAGCAGGCTTCCGGGGAGTGCGCAAAAGGTTCATCCCCGCCTCTTCGGGCAAGCGATGACCCTTCTTGTTGTTGCATTTAACGCAGGCACACACCAGATTCTCCCACGAGTCTTCCCCACCCAGATTTCTGGGGACAACATGGTCAATCGTCATTGGGCCTTGGGTAGTACCACAGTATTGACAACGATGTCCATCTCTCTTTATTATGTTTCGCTTGGAGAGCACAATCTTCTCAAACGGGTGGTGAATGTAAATACCCAGTCGAACAATGCTGGGAAGGGGAATACTCATTGAGACACTCCTAATTTGTGCATTGTGTCTTTCGACAATTTCAGCCTTGCCCAAGACGACCAGAATAATCGCCCGTTTAGCGCTACAGATATTTAATGGTTCGTAATTTTGATTTAGAACCAGCACAGGTTGATTGAGCATCAGAATCACCCCTTACCAAAGTTCCCAGTAGTTTAAACCTAAATAATAAACTATTCCTGTCAGAAAGTCAAGCCAATTGTCTTCAGCCCAGATTCGAAAAAACACTGAAACAACAGAAGACATCATAAAATAATTCTTTCAAATTCCAACTTTGTTCTACAAATAGCTCTTCGTAAAGCAACTCTTCTGTTCACAATTGGAATCCTTTTTCGGTGTTCTTCAGTATTCAATTTTCTCAATAATATTAAGGCTTGAATTCACTGAATCTTAAGGCGTCCTCATACATAAACACATTGTTAAACATACAGTAAGTTAGCTCTTTCTCCTTACACCTCTTTCTCAACTGGACTAAGTCCTGGTTAGTGAAGCGATAACGGTAGCCGCCCTTACCGTGAAGACGAAAGTAGTTCATCTGGCCGAAGGCGGTTTCCCTAAGGAACGGATCCACCGCTTCAATCAGATCTAACTGTTCACATATTTGCTCTATCTCTATATCTTTCCACTCTCCTCTGGGTTCCCACACGAAAACGAAGTTACCCCTATCGATGGCATTAAAAAACGATCGCATATTCCTCTTATTCTCGTCGGTGGGGGTGAAACTGGCGGGTGATTGGAAGACAACTATCCTGCTTTTCAAGGTCTGGGCGATCGCTTTCGTCTGTTCCCAGGCGGCGAAAACCTCGTCGGTGGAGCGAAAAGAACCGTAACGTTCGACTTTTGCTTCCAGGATCTCCAGCTTCGCCTTGCGGTAGGTAGGACTTTTAGGGGAGTGGGTGATCAGTTGCCAGGCTTTCAGAGTGAACTCAAAATCAGATGGGGCCTGAGAGCGCCATTTTTCCGCTGTTTCTATCCCAGGCGGTTTATAAAAAGTCTGTTGGATTTCTACCACCTTAAATTGGGCGAAATAGAGATTCTTTGCCCGGGGGAAACCGCAACATCCAACTTTTATCGTCATCACCTTACCCTTGATCAGTTTGAGATTCGGCCAGCCATAATATTTTTATCCAACCCTCAATTCTACGAAGCTGAGGATTGTTAGTAACCAAAGTGGCACCGAATAGCTGTGCAGTGGCTAAGGCGTAGGCATCGATATTTGATATGCTCCAGACAGACCGGATTCGCACTGCCAGAAGAGAGATCACCTCATCGACCGGGATGAACTTTATATCCCAGTTTTTCACTAAGGCCAGCACCTGGTTGGCTTTCTCTTCGCTTACCTCTCGCCTCACCACCCAGTACACCTCGCTTAGGCTGATACAATCCATCAGCAAAACCGAGGAGGCAGAGTCTTCAGTTTTTCGGCCGCATAGCAACTGTTCTAATCGGTCTGAGCCCTGTTCACCGGCAATATAGGTGAGCACAGCAGAAGCATCAAGGACAAAGGTGTCGGTGTTCATTTTTCTCTCTTCTTTCTGCTAAAACCTCGCTGAGGGAACGGGGGAACCGCACCATTCCCTTAGCCGCCTTGACCGGGTCGTCTGCCAGGGGAACCAGAACAATGTGATTACCAAAATCCAATATCTCCATTCTCTTCCCCGGAACCAACCCATAGCGATTACGAATGTTAGCCGGGATTACCACCTGTCCCTTAGGAGAAACAATCACAGTAGCCATATTTTCCACTCCTTATGTACTACAAAAACCAACATTGTAATACCTTTTCACAAAATATACTACATCTGGCCCAAACATCCAAGAAAAATCTCATTGGCAAGACTTAGAGCAGAGATTTTTTATTAAACATTCTGCGCATCTTTCTCTGCGGCAATAACTTTTACCCAGCCTTACCAAGGAACTTTCAAAATCGGAGAATCTCTTATTGAATATTTTGTTTTCTTCCCATACTTGTTTTAGAGAGAGAAGCACCTGCTGGGGGGCTTTGGTTTCCACCAGTCCCAAGTTATTGGCTGCAAGCACTACTAAGCTTTGAGGAAGCGGATCTGCTTTCTCCCATATTCCCCTCAACTCCCTCAGGAAGATGTTCACGGTAACCTGCCCGATTCCCTTGCCCAGAGCCTGAAATCTTCTCTCTAAGTCGCTGGGACTGTTAGCACTATCATGAAGGCGGCCCAAATCTCCCTGGTATTTCTCCTCCAAGTTTCTCATCGCCTCTAACAATTTGGTGGCAGTTTTGAAGTCATAGCGTACATAACCGCCAGCATCGAGGATTTCCACTAGGCCATCCCAGCCAGTTTCGAGCATCTTCTGGGGAGTAATTATCCCCCGGTTCTCGAACTCCCCGTAGGTGTTGACCACTATTTTTTCGGAGATTCTTGCCCCAAAGAGGATGGAGGCCAGAAACCATTTGAATATCTCGGTGGGACTTCCTGTTTCAAGCTTAATACCCAGCGCACTGGAGAAGTTTCCTCCCAGCTTTTCAACAAGCGTCTTTACTATCTGTCCGCTTTCCATCTTTTTGGCCTGAGATCCTTTTAGAGAATAGATTTCCCTCTCCCCTACCCTATTTACTATTCGTATGGCGATTGGTATTTAAAATGGGCAGACAGAGGGGGTTTTTATTGATTGAGTTTTGCCAACAGGGTTTTAAGAAACTGGACAGCTTTGGCTATATCCGCCACGGGATTCTCACCCACCTCTCGTTCTACAGTGAGGTAACCTTGGTAGCCCTTTTCTCGCAAGGTTTTGATGTATTCGGGGAAATTGACATCTCCCTCTCCGAGGGGAACCTCTTTCGGGTCTTTGTCGGGTCCCAGTGCGTCCTTAGCGTGGGTGTGGACGATATAGTCTCCAAGGCTGAGGACGCCAGCTATGGGGTCGAATCCCTTCATCACCAGGTTAGCGGGGTCATAATTAATTTTCAAGCCTTCACTGTTTACAGTTTCGATAAATTCTCGCATCAGCTCTGGCTCTTCTGGACCGGTTTCTGCTGCCAGACAGCATCCGGGTTCGGCGGCGTAATCTGCCAGCTCCTTCAGGGCCTCCTGCATAGTTTGCCAACCTGGACTGTTTCTGTCCTCGGGGATCACCCCGATATGGGTGGTTACGACAGGGGTCCTCAGGTCTATACTCAAGTCCAATATTTGTTTGGTTCTTTCTATCCGCCATTCTATGTCGGCAGGGTCAACGAATCCCCCTCCGCCCAGGTCACCGCAAAGGGCCGAGATTTCAAGTCCCAGAGAGTCAAGCAGGTGCAGCAGGTCTTGGCGGCCGGTTCGGGTCAGATTTTCGGGGTCGAGGTCACCACCCACAGTTAGTAATTGTACGCCATCAGCACCGATCTGCCTGGCGGTCTCAAGTGCCTGTTTTGTCTCCAGTCGGAACGAAGAGGTAATCACCCCTATCTTCATTTGACTCTCCTTTTATTTAGAGGTCTACAGAGGGTTCAAGCTCTCCAATTCTAAGCTGCAGCGGGGACACGACCGTGTGCCTCTGTTTGAAATATAACGAATGTGTGCATAAAATCAAGTGTTTTTGTGATCGAGCAGTGGCGAGGCCGTCGGAGAATTGGCCATCTTCGTTATTTTGGAGATGGAAGGAAATTCCGGAAGCCCATTTGCAGCTGCAGGTGAAGGACAGCGCTGGCCAGCGTGGCTGAAGGTGTCCTGTTAAATACCTATAATTGACAGAGATATCCCCTGTAGAAGAGAAGCTCTACGTCCCATAAAGGAGCTACGGTGCGAAGTGGGAATCTCCCCCGCTGCAATTTCTATTGACTTCTGCTGAAGAATATGTTAATTTAGATTCTTGTCAAAAGAGGACCCTTCAAAAGAGAACTGTTGATAGGAAAGATTTTAATAAGATGTTAATACTGATTCTATTGGCAAGTTACCTCCTGGGGTCGTTTCCTACCAGTATAGTGGCGGGAAAAATGTTAAAGGGGATAGACATTCGGCAATACGGCAGCGGCAACGCCGGGGCCACCAATGCCTTTCGGGTGTTGGGGCCGGCCGCTGGGGTGTTTGTGTTTGCCGTCGACTTTGCTAAAGGCATAATAGCGGTGCTTGTGTTTACGAAGTTCGCCGGCAGCCCTTCCTTTATTGATCTGGAGCTATTGCGGATTCTGGCGGCAGTGGCAGTGGTCTCCGGACACATCTGGACAGTCTTTGCCGGCCTTAAAGGGGGCAAGGGAGTGGGCACTGCTGCTGGAGCCTTACTAGCTTTAGCCCCGGTAGAGGTAGCCATTGCCTTCGCTGTCTGGGTAGCAGTTACCCTCTCCTCCGGCTATGTCTCCCTCGGCTCCCTCTCTGCTGCTGTAGTACTGCCGCTTTGTTTGGGCATAGGAAAGCTTGCTCTAAACAGGCCGGTTTCCGCAGAGCTTCTCCTCTTCGTCTGCCTATTGGCCGGCTTGATTATCTTTACTCACCGGTCTAATATCAGAAGACTTCTTCGGGGAGAAGAGAACAGGTTTGGCTCAAAAAGATTCAAAGGCACCCAGTGATGAAAGTCGCAGTGATAGGAGCAGGTGGTTGGGGCACTGCCCTTGCCATCTTGCTTTTTGAAAACGGCCACCAGGTCCGGCTCTGGGAATACGACCCCGACTACGCCCGCCAGATGGCAGCAGAGCGCAGAAATCCCGTCTTCTTGCCAGGGATTAAAATACCCGAAGGCATTTTTATCTCTTCTGATCTGGAACAGGTACTGGTCTCCAGGGAGATCGCTGTCTTCGCTGTGCCCTCTCAATTTACCAGGAGTGTAGCCCGCAAGGCATCACCGTTTATCTCCGAGTCAACTGTTGTGGTCAGTGTGGCTAAAGGAATTGAGGAGGGCACTCTGGAACGAATGTCTCAGGTGCTGGCGGAGGAACTAGGTGCTGTGGATGAGGATACAATTGTAGCCCTTTCTGGGCCAAGCCATGCAGAAGAAGTGAGTCGCCATATCCCCACCGCAGTGGTCGCTGCCTCACCCTCTGAGGAGAATAGAACAAAAATACAGGCAGTTTTTATGTCTTCTACCTTCAGAGTTTACACCAATCGAGATGTGGTAGGGGTGGAGCTGGGCGGGGCGTTGAAAAATGTGATCGCTATCGCCACCGGCATTTGCGATGGACTGGGGTTTGGCGACAACACCAAAGGGGCCTTGATGACCAGAGGACTGGCCGAAATCACCCGCCTCGGTGTAGCTATGGGAGCAGAACCTTTAACCTTCGCCGGGCTTTCAGGAATGGGCGATCTGATAACAACCTGTATCAGCCAACACAGCAGAAACCGATATGTGGGAGAACAGATTGGAAAAGGCAGGGACCTCAGCCAGGTGCTCAACACTATGAAGATGGTAGCTGAGGGGGTGAAGACCACCCGCTCTGCTTTCCGGTTGTCTCAGAGTTTGAAAGTGGAGATGCCTATAACTGAAAGGGTCTATGCTGTACTATTTCTGGGAGAAGACCCACTGGCGGCAGTGTCCCAGTTGATGAGCAGAGGTGCCAAACCGGAAGTCTACTGTTGAACTTAGAGCCAAAAAGATTGGATGCTCAAAGCAGCGAAGGGTATTGGATATTGTATTAAATTGTTCCGTATTGGTGACTGGTGAGCGGTGATTGGTGATTGACAAACCAGTGACCGATTCTCATTCTTTGTTTCGGTATTCATTTGGTGGTTTCCGAATTTGGTTGAACTGTGCGAACTCTCTGGATTAGTGGCCAATGATGGATAGAAGCTCAGGCAAGCTTTACTACTCTATCAGCGAGGTATCCCGTCTCAGTGGAGTAAAACCCCATATTCTCAGGTATTGGGAGGAGGAGTTTCCCATCTTGCGTCCACAAAAAAACCGGGCTGGAAACAGAGCCTACCGTCCCCGGGATGTGAAGATTGTGTTAATGATAAAACGACTGTTGCAGGAAGAGAAATATAGCATCAAAGGTGCAAAGGAGAAGCTCAAGAACGATAAAGAATTTGTCCGCCAACAACTGGAACAGTCGTTCGATGAGATAGAGTGCAGACACGCCTTATTAGAGCTAAGGGAAGAACTCAAAGAGCTTTTACAACTTGTAGAGGAACTGTAGGAGGCGAATCGGTGAGATTTTCACAGGCATTTATCCCCACGCAGAAGCAGATACCGGCCGATGCTGAGATACCCAGCCACCAGTTGATGTTGCGGGCTGGGATGATAAGGCTCCATCTGGCAGGCGTTTACTCCTTTCTGCCCTTAGGTTGGAAAGTGCTCAGAAAGGTGGCTCAGCTTATCCGGGAAGAGATGGACCGCATAGGTGCCCAGGAATTTCTTCTTCCCACCTTGAGTCGAAAAGAGATCTGGGAGAAGACCGGACGCTGGCAGCAGGCAGGAGACTTGATGTTCAGGTTGAAAGACCGCAGAGGCACTGACCTCTGCCTCACCCCTACTCATGAGGAGATATTCACCGCCATAGCTGCCGGCGAGATTCGTTCCTATCGTGAGCTTCCCCAGATATGGTATCAGATACAGACCAAATTTCGAGATGAACCTCGACCTCGCTCTGGAGTGCTTCGGGGCAGGCAGTTCCTTATGAAGGATTCCTACAGTTTTGATGTTGACCAGGAGGGTCTGGAGAGAAGTTACCAGCTTCACCGCCAGGCCTATTTGAGAATTTTTCGGCGATGTGGACTCCAGACCTTCGCAGTCAGAGCTTCCAGTGGAATTATGGGCGGCTCGGAATCAGAGGAGTTTATGATTTCCTCTCCTTCCGGTGAAGATGAGGCTGTGCTGTGCAAGGCATGTGGTTACGCTGCCAACTTAGAGGTGGCCACAGCGAGAGAACAGCAATCTGATTCCTCTCCCCCACCTACCTACTCCCAAGTGGAGAAGATCTTCACCCCAGGTAAGAAGACTATCGAGGCAGTGTCTGAATTCCTGGGGCTTCCTCCCTCTCGGCTGATGAAATCCCTTCTCTTCATCTCTGAAAGTGGACCGGTAATGGCTTTGGTCTCAGGGGAAGATCAGCTCAATGAGGCAAAGCTAGAGAGGGAACTGGGATGCGAATTCCGTCCTGCTACCCCAGAAGAGGCCCTGGAGTTGACCGGAGCCAATTTGGGATTTATCGGCCCGGTAGAGCTAAAAGAAGAGGTGAAAATCCTTGCCGATCTCTCACTTAAAGGCCGAAATGGTTTGGTCACCGGTGCCAACCAGGATGATTTCCACTTAAAAGGGCTTAGGCCAGGCAGAGACTTTCGGGTAGAAAGATATGCCGATTTGCGGATGGTACAGCCCGGCGACCTCTGTTCGCAGTGCGGAGCCCCCTTGGAGATCTCTCCCGCTATTGAGGTGGGACACATCTTTAAGCTGGGGACAAAATACTCTCAGGCCTTAGGGGCCACCTATCTTGACCCTCAGGGCAAACAGCGTCCAATCGTAATGGGCAGCTATGGAATCGGCTTGGAGAGGATTGTGGCCTCGGTCATAGAACAGCATTCGGACAAAGATGGGATTGTCTGGCCCCTCTCCATTGCCCCTTATCAGATCCACCTGCTGCCACTTAACCCTGCTCACCAGGAAACCAGAGAGCTCTCAGAGCAGCTCTACCAGGACCTTTTGAAAGGAGGCTTTGAGGTGCTCATCGACGACCGTCAACTTCGAGCCGGCACCAAGTTCAAGGATGCTGACCTGATTGGCATTCCTCTCAGGGTTACCATTGGGGAAAAAGGACTGAGTCAGGGTAAAGTGGAGATCCGATTCCGCAAGTCAGGCGCGGTAATCGAAGTGAGCAAGACAGAAGCCCTGGCTAAGATAGAAGAGATCGTCCGAGAAATGGAGAGAAAAGATATGTCAACCTGCAGTGCTTGAGCAAACCTCCCGCAGGGTTGGAACCTGTGGGGGTTGAGGCTTAAAAACAGAGCATACGCCCCATAAAGGGGCTACACTACGGGGTGCCGATTAGAAGAGGTGAAGGTGGAAATGACTCAGATAACGGAAGCGAAAGCTGGCAGGATCACTGCGGAGACAAGACAGGTGGCCCAGGATGAGGCAGTGGCCCCTGAAATTATTGCAGAAAGGGTGGCCAGCGGCCAGATAGTTATACCCAAAAATAGGGTTCGCCAGTTGGCCCGACCAATTGGAATCGGCAGAGGCCTGAGAACCAAAGTGAACGCAAATATAGGAACCTCCCCTGAGCATATTGATCTGGCAGAAGAGATAGAAAAGGCAAAAGTGGCCATCACTGTTGGTGCGGACACAATTATGGACTTAAGTACTGGAGGAGATTTAGATAAGATTAGAAGGGAAATCCTCCGTGTCTGTACAGTTCCTCTGGGCACTGTCCCTGTTTATCAGGCAGCCATAGAGGCTATCAGTGAGACCGGGGCCCTGGTGAAGATGACCAGAGAGAAGATATTCGAGGTGATTGAAAGGCAGGCTCAGGACGGTGTGGATTTTATGACCGTGCACTGCGGGGTAACCCAGAACACCTTAGAGAGACTGAAACGCCAGGGCAGGGTGACCGATATTGTCAGCCGTGGTGGGGTTTTCTTGACCACTTGGATGATTGCTAACGACCAAGAAAACCCACTTTACGAAGAATATGACCGGCTGTTGGAGATCGCAAAAAGATATGATATCACCTTGAGTCTGGGTGATGGGCTCCGTCCCGGCTCTTTGGCCGATGCCACCGATCGGGCACAGATAGGTGAGCTGGTGCTTTTAGGAGAATTGGCTCAGAGGGCTTGGGAACAGGATGTACAGGTGATGATAGAAGGGCCAGGCCATCTGCCCTTAGACCAGGTAGAGGGTAATGTGCTACTGGAGAAGAGACTCTGCCGAGGGGCTCCATTTTATGTTTTAGGTCCTGTCGTTACTGATATTGCCCCGGGCTATGATCACATAACCTCGGCTATAGGGGGTGCCTGGGCTGCTGCTGCTGGTGCTGATTTCCTCTGCTATGTCACTTCGGGTGAGCATCTCCGATTGCCAAAAGTGGAGGATGTCCGGGAGGGAGTGATAGTGACCCGCATCGCCGCTCACGCCGGCGATATAGTCAAGGGAGTGAAAGGAGCAGCCCAGTGGGACCAGAAGATGGCTCAGGCCAGAAAGAATTTGAACTGGGAAGAGCAAATCAGGCTCTCTGTCAATCCCGAACTTGCTCGTAGAATGAGAGAGGAGAGCAGTCCTCGGGTCTCCGATGTCTGCACTATGTGTGGGCAGTATTGTGCCCTGAAGCTGGTAAAAAAGGCCCTTCATCCAGAGAAGTAGCAAGTGGGAGATAAGAATTGGGAAGTAAAAAGTGAGACGTGAAGCGTGAAAAGAAGGCAAGGCTCTTCTTCGCTGCTCCTCTGCCCTTTCTCACCCTCTCTGCCTTTATGGTCTTAGCCTTTCCATCAATCTGGGAAATGGGATAGTCTCTCTCACATGGTGTAGCCCACAGAACCACGCTAGGGTTCTCTCAATTCCCAGCCCGAAACCGGC
>CAZQSC010000073.1:0-11779 GCA_964595705.1 uncultured bacterium
TCAAGGGTACCTCGTAAAGCTCGTGGAACAGGCGTTGGGTGTCTAACTGGGCCCTCAACATAGTCTCAGGGTCCGAATAGTACTGGCCAAGTTTTACGCCAGCATACTCGGTTGTAACCTCAGCATTTAAGATCAAAGACCAACGGACATCCCTGTTCGACCGCATTTCCTATTCTCCTCGTAACCGCTTAGAAACTGAGGCTCAGATAATCGCACTCATTTTTCTCTTTTACTCAGCTCACGTAGGGTCTTGAAAGCTATCAATCTTCTCGCCCTTGGGGTTACCGATACCTTCCGTATCGCTTCCCTGTCTCCACGAAAGCCCGGATGTTCTCCAGCGGGGTATTGGGGTTTAGGGAATCGGCCGTGCTGAGCACAAAGCCTCCCCCCTCGGCTGCCTCCTCCACAGCCTTTTGCACCATTTCTTCAACCTCCGGTGGCTTCGCTTTCTGCAGCAGTGGAGCGCTGATCCCACCCCAAACGCAGACCTTATCCCCTATGAGTGCTTTCGCTCTTCTCAGATCGGCATCTCCATTGGGGGGCGGAGCAAAGGGGGAGAGGATGTCCACTCCGATATCTCGAATCGTCTCCAAATTGTCCATAAGTCGACCTGTAGCCATTAGATGGAACTTGGCTCCTCTTTCGTGGGCCAACCCCACCTGTTGGCTGAAACTCACCAAATCCTTCCACCCGGCTGGGTGGCCTACCAGTGGGGTCAACCAGGTGTAGTCAACCGACCGGGGACAAATAGGCACGCGGTCCGGCTCCTGATGCTCCACAGCTCGCAGTATCCTTTCCTTGGAAGTCATCTTCCTCACTGAGGCCTCCTTAAAACTGAGGGCAAGGCATCAAGCCTCGCCCCTGCTTGTTGAGAAATTTAGACTTTTGAGGTTAAAGCAACGATTTGTAGTTCGCCACAACTTTTCTGAAGGCTTCTATGAATTGGTCAAGGAAACCCTCCTTCGGTTCAATATAAGAGGGTATGGTGAGAACCCTTTTGGCCAAATCTTCAGCTACCGGGAAATCACCCTTCTTGTAAGGCTTAAAAGGCGGAAGCTCGAGGAACTTATCGCCTAAGGGGCCACGGCCTCTTCCCCAAAGGTCAAAGCCCTGGGTGAAGATCCTCCTCAGATGCTCCATATAGGGGAATCCTGGGCCTTGTATGGGAGCCCCTTCTGCCTTTACCGCTTCCACAAACTTCTCAATCGGCAGCCCCCCCAACTGCTCAGGGTGATAGATGATTCTGAGGCCGTCATAAAGGTTCACTCTCTTTGCCTTGGGATAAGAATGCTCTGGTTCCAGCCCAGGTAGTTCTCTCAACGCAGCAAAAACCTTCTCCCGATTTTCTCCAGCCTTTCGGATTCTATATTCCAGCGTACTTAACGATACCCTGGCCAGGGCTAATGCCAGGGGATGTGCTCTCCACTTCAGGCCTAAGACTTCGCTGTCAAGTCCCTTATAAGCGGGATTCGTGAGTTCCTCGCTTATCCCAACACGGTGCAGATGGCAGTAGATGAGCTGTCGTTCATAGAATTCTCTGTTATTGGTTGTAACTATCCCTCCTTCTCCGCCGGTTACGGGCTTGCCAACCGGGTTACACCCCTGGAGACTAAAGCAGGCGATATCACCTATATTGCCAATCTTTTTTCCATCCCATTCTGCGCCAAGGGCATGAGCAGCATCCTCCACTATCGGAATGCCGTATCTGCGGCTAATATCCATCAGGGCATCCATATCACATGGGTTGCCGTTCCAATGTATGGCGTTTATAGCTCGAGTACGCCGGGTTATTCTTCTCTCAACATCTTCCGGGTCAATCAACAGGGTTTTTGGATCGATGTCACAGAACACAGGCCGGGCTCCCATATGGAGGGCTCCACAGTAGGAGCCAATGTAACCTGCTGTCGGCGTGATAACCTCGTCTCCTGGACCCACGCCGACAGCGTAATAGGCGCTGGCCAGGGCCGTAGACCCGTGGTCACCGGTGAGGCAATACCTGCACTCAACGAATTTCCTGCATTCTTCTTCAAATTCCTTAGGCAATCCTGTGCCAGAACCGGATATGAAGCCCTTGTCTAACAACTCGCCAATTAACCTTTTCTCCTCCTCAATCGGACGCCTCCATTGCTCTGAGCTGTCAATCGTTACCGCTGGCTTACCGCCGTGAATCGCTAATTTATCCTCCATCTTTCGCTAACTCTCCTTTCTTCGAATATAGTAACTCTCGGTTTCGACTTTTTGCCGAACTCAGGGAAAGCACCAACAGCAGGTTAGAAGACCCTTGCCCGGCTGCTTACCTCTCACCACGGTGAAGCGTCCTGATTAATCATATCACACCTCCTTCGCCAATATACCGTGTGCATCCTATAGCTTGATTTGGGGCCGATATTTTCTTACTGGAAATTTTACTTGACAGACGGGCAATATCGAGTATATTTATTACATTAAGCCCCAAGAAAAACCCACAGGTTAACCCCCGACGTCAATACATCCTGGTGAACGGGTTATTTCTTGGGGGGCTCAGCCAAGAGGCACTGCCATGTCTCTTGGCTTTCTTATTCAAGGCATCAACCTTAACCTTCTATTATCGGCTCAATTGAAGTTCTTATTGCTCCAACAACAACGATGGTACAGAAGCTTCTGATAATCATGAAGTCCGTATTAATCTGCGGCTAAGGTAACACTCAGCCGGTGCATTTAGAAAAGGGCACTGAGGCATAAGCTTAGGAAATACTGACCGCTAAACCTTTGTTCTGAGAAACTGCCAATATCGTGCTTCCACAGGACTCTCTCACAATAAGTTTGGGAGTGAAGACTACCTGTTGGACCTCACTTGGTCCCACTTCTGCTCTGATCCTCTTCAAAAGCTTCATGGCAGCAGTTTTTCCTATGTCATAGACCGGATCTCTAACGGTTGTAATTCCAATATCTACGTATTCAAGCACCTCTGAATCATCGTAGCCGGCTATCGCAACATCTTCTGGAATTCTGAACCCTTCCTGTCTAGCGACTCTTAAGGTTTTGACTGCTATTCCGTCATCCTTGCAAAAAAATGCTGCCGGTGTATTTGTCCTTATAAAGAGACGCAACCTCTGTTCATCATCTGCCTTCATCTCCACAAGGTCTTCCTTAAATGGCAGACCATGCTCTATTAGGGCCTTTTTGTATCCGCTTAACTTATCCTCAATTGAGGTGCCTCTGGTTGGATATGATATAAAACAGATCCTTCTGTGGCCTAATTTAATCAAGTGGGTAACTATCCTGTAGGCGCCTGTCTCATTGTCCGTTATCACATAGTCGGTATTCAAATCCCTGAAGTATTTGTCAACTAATATCAAAGGGAAACCCTTTTCGTAAAGTTCGACGATATGCTCCCTGCCGATTTCATAATCTTCATTCGCCGGCATGATTACAAGACCGCTCACCCCTGTTTGCACCAATTCTTTTACGATCTCTCTTTCTCGATTATAACTGTTATGTGAGGCTGAGACAACTACCTGGTAGCCATTTAGCCGTGCGGCTTCAGCAACCCCCAAGAACATTTTGCGGGTTAAATAGCTCATTTCGCTGGTTTGGGGCATCACCAGACCTATTAGCTTTATCGAGGAAGAAGCCTTCTCTTCATAAATATTCTCTGATCCTCTTACAAAGGTCCCCGTTTTCCCTTGCCGGCGAAGCAATCCCTCTTGGACCAAGTCCGAAATTGCCCTGCGAACGGTCGTGCGACTGACCCCATAATGCTCCATAAGCTGGCGTTCGGAAGGGAGTTTCTTCCCCCCGGTTAAACCGTGTTCGATGATTATTCCTCTAATGACCTTCTTCAACTGTTCGTATTTTGTAACCCGTCTTTTTAACCCTTCGATCATTGATAGAATCTCCTCATCAATTTCTGGTATTCCTTTGGTATCTATTTTAAGATAATCTTGGACTGATTGCCTGTCAAGAAAAAAATAAAGAACAACGAAAAAAATTTACAGCGTCGGCTGAACTTCTAAAATCATTCGGCCAAACGCCTATGTAACTAGCTCCGCGGCTCCTCAACAAATCCCGTTCCGGGGGGAACTCAGTTCAGGAGATAAATTATGGCCTATTACTTTGGCAACCCTTTTAAATTGTGAGCCTTGTGCCCCAGCGTTTTTTCCCTCGGCAAATATATCTTTACCGGCATCTCTGGTACTTATTCTGGTACCTATTTAAAAATAAACTGGTATCTATTTTAAATAAATGGGTGGCATCCAATTTCATTGTTCTTCCCAACAAAGTTTAGAATAATTCGCTACCTATCCCCAAACACTGCAGTACCCATGGAGGCAAACTCAGGCTGAGTTGTAGCCACATCGGTGCGGCGATGCTGATGTGGATCTTTGGCTGCAATCATCCAGATGTAGGTATTCGCAAAACCGGGAATCCCCACTGTTGGATGATAACCACTCGAAACAGCCACCGCATCACCATTTCGCACTACGGCGCACAACTGCACCTCATCTAAGCTGGTATAAACTAATTGAATCCCAAAGCCCGGTTCCGGAATACCGTAGTAGAGATAGATTTCCTCCTGGCTTTCCACATGCTGGTGTGGTGGCCAACTGGTCCACTGTCCCTTACGGCCAATGGTATAGCCTACCAACAGTCGATCCGCTTTCACTGCAGGACCGACCATCATAATCACATCTCGCTGATATTCAGACCTGCCGACAACCTTGTGCCGCTCAGGATCACGGTTGGCTTGTTCAAAGGAAATAAAGACTGGTTCAGAGTCCGCTGTACTAAGCGCCAAAGCTACGGGACAATCCAGTATTCCTTCTCCCATATTTTTCACCTGATATTTGCTACCGGGTGGCAGGTAGAGAGCATCCTTCTGGTTCAGTTTCCAGGTGTGACCATTTAGACTTATTGCAGCAATTCCCTCCAGACACAGCAAGCATGCCTCCTGTTGTGCTGTTTCCAGGGACATTTTCTGCCCCTCACCCAGTCTCAAGCGGTGGTAAGACAGGTAAGACAGCTCACTATTATTCTGGGTAATCACCTTATGGTATCCCAGTCCCTCTGGAGTTCTGAACAGAATATTCCCTTTCATGTTTCTCGCTCCTTTTATTGATTGTAACAAATCTTGTTATTCAAGTTGGAATCATAGGCAAGGTTAACAATCTTCACCGCCTGGCAAATGTCACGCAGGTCTGCTATTGGCTTCTTTTGGCTGACAAAGCACTCCAGGGTATGGTCCACAAAATAAGCGTATAAATCTGCTTGCTCCAGATCGATCTTGGTTCTTTCTCCCTTTTTACTCACATATTCCATCGCATTTCCGTGGACCACAGCGTAGCCTTCTGTCCCGGCAAAAGTGTAATACTGTTCAGTTCCTGGATGTCCATACGCTGTTTCAATAACCCCCACTGCTCCTGCTTCGGATTCCACTACTATGGTTGAAGAATCTTCAACTTCCTTTCTGTGTAGTAAATTGCTCATCTTTCCATAGACCGTTTTAATCCTGGAACCGGTCAGGTAACAGAAGAGGTCAATAAAGTGAACGCCCAGATTTATAGTGCATCCCCCGCCAGCTTGATCCTTGTGCAGCATCCATTCACAGCCCCAGGCTGGGTATCTATCAGGTGGACCGGCAATATATCGCAAACATATATGAGTGAAATCTCCCATTTCTCCCTGTTCGCGCAGGGCCAACAGCCGCTCTGTCATTGGATGTGCCCTGAATACCAGCGGAATGGCATTGAAGACTTCGTTCTCCGCAGCCAAATCCGCCAACCCCTCTATTGTCTGATGGTCAATCCCCACCGGCTTTTCCATGGCAAAAGGGATTCTCTTTTCAATTAGCAAACGGGCAATAGAGCTCATCTGGGAATGAACACCAAAGGCAAAGACAAAATCTGGTTTCTCCTTCTCCAGCAGTCTGTGAAAGTCAATATAGGACCTACATCCGAGAGTTTGGCCGACCTTTGCCACGACTTCTTTATTCCTATCAGAGACCGCGACTACATTGGAGCCAGAGTCTTTCAGCCTGTTGATGTACATTGAGGCATGCCAGTGACCAACTTCTATTAAAGCTATCCTCAAGGTTCATCCCTCCCTTCTTCATCTTCTCTCCATCCCCCAGCGCAACATATTGAGCAGGATCCGATCGGCCACCGGGTCTTTGCCCAGGTTTGAGCCCAGCTCCAGCTTGGAGAGGAGCACTCGTCCCTTACCCTGTCTGGTGACCAACATGTCGGTGTACCAGGTGGTGGGGTCAGTGCCGGCAGCTACAATCCCAACGATGATTTCCGGATCAAGGTTAGCCACACAGGTCTCCTTCATGGTCTCCCGCGCCCAGATGTTAGCATACTCCCAGTCCATCAGACAACCGCTGGGCAGACCCTCAAAGACAGGATGTGGCTTCACATAATGGAAATTCCCTCCAAGACCACCCTCGCCGCTGGTGTGGCCTACCACAAAGCGCAGGAACAGGTACATCAATTCGTTAAAATTGCCCTCCAGAAAGATCGCCGTAGCGCCGTTTAGTACCATCTGGCTCAACTGCCGCAATTGGTCGTAGATGTCATAGTACCCTGATGCGTGTTTCATATTGGCAACCAGCACGGTGGCGGAACTTGGTCCCTCGGTAAATTGGAAGTCACCCCAGTTCAGCTTCATCTTATTCAACCAGGACTTGAGGTTGTTCTCGGGATCAAGCACCATGAAGGGCCCTACTGGCAAGTGAGCCTCAGGGTTCAGCACCAGAAAAGTCTGGTTAGTCTCGGCAACTGTCCTCCCATCCTGGGTCAGCGTGGCGGTGGCGCGATAATAGCCCTCTTCCTTTGGAAGAGCCACGGTCACCGAAGCTATGGGTTGTACCCAATCACCCACGACAAGGCGCCTCTGCTCTTCATGTGCTACCTGTCCCAACGGTGTCGTGACCTTGAATCTGAACCCGCAGGGACCCTCCAGCACATCTTCATTAACCAAGGTCAGCTCTACCTGAGTGCTCCCCCCAGCATAGGCCGTGCGTGGGTTTGTATGCACAACCACATAGAGGGGCCTGGTCACCTCCTTCACGGTGTGATAGACCAGCTTCTTATTACGGAAGATGTCCAACATGCCGGCACCCACCTCACTGCTGGCGTCGTTGAACTGAGTGAGACACCAACCTGCCATTTTGGGATTGCTGCGCATAGCTTCGATCAGGAGGCGATCTGCCTCTGCCTGGCACCGCTGTGCCGCCTGGCAGAAAGAGGAGACATCCGGGAAGATGTTATTTAACCCATGGCTCTTGAGACCAGCGTCTAAGTAATCGTAAAACTCCTTCATCTCGTGGTAGTCCTCAAGCCTTTCATCCCCAGGCCGGTTGAAACATTTCAGGATGAGGCCAAAGTCCTCCAGACCGCTGGCACCGAATTCGCTCATAAAGGAAAGCTGATCGGGTTGGCCCAACATGTTAAAGGAACGGTAATCGAATTCCGTTATCGGCGCCGGGCCATAGCGGTGCATATCCCTCACCCCCACTGGATCAGTGGAATAGGGCAGGTAGGCGTTGGTCCCGTTGCCGTAACCGCCAGAATCATCCAGAATGATCCGGGTGGGATCCAACTTGCGGGCGATCAGGCACAGATCGTGCATAATGGCCACAGAGCCGGCAATCTGCACCCCACCCAGGTTGCCAGTTTCGTTGAGGATACCCCACATCACCACCGAGGCGTTGTTGCGGTCGCGCAACACCAGCTCCCTCACCTCACGCTCCTCCCGTTCCCGCAACTTTGGGTTGTTCTTCATCCAGCCGATAGGAGGCTCCTCATGAAGCATTAGTCCCATCTCATCCGCCAGTTCGATAAAACGCTTGGGCGCAGGTTTAATGTGGATGCGCAGCATGTTCAGTCCAGCCTCCTTAGCCAAAAGGATCTCCTGGCGGGCAAGCTCTTCGGTCTCCGGATAGGCAATGGTGCGACCGTAGATGCCCTGGTGGAGGGCACTTTTCATAATGATCTTCTTGCCGTTAAGGTAGAAGAAATTATCCCGCACCGTAAACTCCCGCATCCCAAAACGGTAGGACCACTCGTCCAAGGGCTTCCCGTTCTCTGAAATGAAAATCTTCAACCGATAAAGATGGGGGCTCTCAGGCGACCAGAGCTTGGGCTCGGGGATAGTCAGCCGTTGTTGGAATTGATTCTCCCCAGGCGAAAGGACAACCTTCTCTCTGCCTTCTGCTATCACTACCTCCGGGGTCTCGGTAGAGACAACCTGGTAGTGAATTTCTACTGATCGCTCTTCTCCCCAGTCATTTCGCAGGGTATGTTCCAGGTCAACAGCGGAGTCCTTAAGGCAGGGCTTGATGAAACAGTCCTCGGTCCACAGCCTTTCGGTAACAGTTAGTTCCACCGGCTGCCAGATACCGCCGAAGTTGTAGTAAAACTGCTGTTTCCAGTTGGGCACTTCATCCAGAATAAATCCATCGATGCCTTCCTCTGATGCTTCTTCGGCAGCCTCGTCGGCCAAATAGCCAACAAAGGTGGCCTTGGTAACCGTGCCCCGCTTGGGCGGATTGATCACCCGCACACACAGGCTGTTCGATCTCCCATAGCGCAACAGGTGGGAGACCTCAAGGCTGAAAGGTGTGTAGCCACCCTCATGGCACCCTGCGTACTGACCATTCACCCAGACCTCAGCAAAGTAGTTGACCGCCCAGAAGGTGATATGGGCAAGCTTTCCCTCCCAGGTCTTTGGGGCATCAAATTCCCGCCAGTACCAGCCCACTCCATCGTAAAAAGGAAACTTCTCCTCCCAGCAGGATGGCACCTTGATCTCCTGAAACTCAGGACCAGAGGCATCTTCTGCAAACCATCTCTCCTTCTTACCTGCATTGCGCGGATCCAGAGCGATCTGCCACTGCCCATTCAGGCTGATCTTCTCTCTTGGCATGTTTCGTCTCCTATTCTGCTTCACTGTAGCTTAGAAAATTCAGACGTAGCAATTTAAACAAACTTTTGTCGTAAGAAAGGTGAGGTATGAAAAATGAAACGAGAAACGTGAAAAAAATATGAAAAATCAGGTGGGCTTTTAGAATCCCAATCCTAATAGACCAAGATAATGTTCCCCTTCGTTAACTGTAGAAAATATTAGTCACCCTGCTGTTAAACCTTCAGTCTTGCTCACGCGGCACGTTTTGCACTTGATGCTTCGCACCTCACGTTTTATGTTTTACGCTTCACGTTTCACTCCTCAGACCCCACGTCTTACGTTTTACGTTTCACGTTCCACGTTTCACTCTTCTTTCCTCACCGGTTCAACCACAAAGCTTTTGATCTCAAAGGGTTTCAATTCAAAGCTAACCTGGCCGTTCTGCACTTGAAGTTCTTTACCTACATTCTCCAGGGCATCTGCCTCCCAGCACGCTTTTATTCCCAGGGGAAAGCGCACCCTCGCCAATGTGCTCACTCCTTTGGCTTCGTAGAACCGGATTACTACCCCAGCGCCAGAGCGATAAAGACCAGAAAGAACCACATTCTCTGGTTCCACCACAAGATAGGAACCCTCAGCAAGCCCTGCAGACTGTAAAACTGGTCGCCGGGCAGATCCTGTCCCTTGAGTGGACAGCAATAAGAGAGGCATGTTCAGGATTTCACCCTCCTGCCAGGGCCGATAGGGTTGGCCGTTTACGAAAGGCAGCACTGAATATTCGAAACAATGTGGCACTCCCTCCTCGAAGGCCTTGGCTGTCGGTCCTTTATACTCCATAGCAACGGAGCGAAATAGCGAAAGAGTCAACACCCCCCGGCAGACTGCATTTCCGGGCAGGCCCTTATTAAGCAAGCACACCCCCTTCTGGTCGTCAGAGTAGTCGATCCAGTTCTGGGCTGCGTACTCTCGCTCGTCACGCACCTGAAGGCCAAAGGGGATCTCATGCCGAATGCGACCATCCCGGATATTGGTAGGAAAGGCCACATTCAATCGGTAGTGCTTTCCCCGGGGCATAATCTCAGTCCGAAAATCGATACGGCGGCGGTTCTGGTAAATGGATATCCACTGGACGAATTCTATGCGGTTCTGCCAGAAGCGGAGGCCACCGCTTACCTTCACTGCAGTGCGGAGAGGGCCGTTTTCGATAACTTCCATCCTGTTTTGGTTCTGGTGCTGGCAAAGGGGACCACCAACTACCAAAGGATCGGGCGAGGGATCGTAGACGCCTCGCTTCTGTTCCGAAGCGCAAAAGGATGCGAGTCCGCCACCATTCAAGGGCGATTTGTCATAGAGGTAGAGGTCGCCGTAGTCGTTGTGATAGACCAGATCGCCCCACCAGGGACGCTGAGGGTCCACAAACTCGGTGCCCGATATTTTGTCCACTACACTGGCAATCACCCCACTGGGGGCGAAGCTGATGCGGTAAAAGGCGTTCTCTATCCTCAGGGGCTCTTCGGAAACAGAGATCGCGGGAGCAGAAATCCCACCCGTGCCAGACCGTACTTGATAGCTCCGCCAGCTCAAAGGTGGCACTTCCACTTCGGCCAGCACTCTCCCGCTGGTTCCTACAATTCTGTCGGGCTGTGAAGGAAGAATATTGCCTGCCTCATCCAGAACTTCAACAACCCCTGAAGCTTCCTCCCCAGGCACAGAGATAATCTCTCTTCTGGCAAACCCGCTGGGGTTGAAGACCAGAATACCCTGGTCTGACGGCAAAGAGGAACTCAACCTGGCAAGTTGGTCCTGGATCAGCCTATCGATGTCCTTCTCGGCCTGGTGGTAAAGTTGCATGGCTTCATCGAAGGCAGCATCCACCATTGTGCCAGCGATTACGTCGTGAAACTGGTTTCGCAACACCTTTTTCCACAGCCTCTCAAGTCTGTCAGCCAGGACCTCGTCATATCCCTCGGCAAGGACTGCGGAGAGCCGCTCCAGGGCCTCCAGTTTCTTCTCCAGGCGTCGATTGGTTTGTTTGAGCCGAATCCGGCTGGCGTAAGTCCCTTGTAGGAGCGGATTCAGTTCCCCCTCATAAATCGACAACTGCGACCTCTGCTCTTCCACGGCAGCGAAGAAATCAGTAGTTTTGGCAAATCGGACATTGAGTCCCTTTTTTCTCCATTGTTTGACGATATGAGGCGCCGAGCGCTGTGGCCGAGCAAAATCCCCACCATTTCCCAGAAGAACAGACTTCCCAGTCAAATAGGGCTCGAATCTCAGGAGGATCTGCTCCAAATTCTCCTGAGAGACCTCGGCGATCTGCTGTTCCTCTTTGTGAACGATCTCCGCTTCTGATGGAAATCTGATGGCTCCATAACCTTGCGAGAGCCAGTGGCAGAGGAGCTCCGAGCCGTCGATTCCTCGCCAGAGAAACTCTGTTTTGAACACTTCCCGCATCCCGCGGGCGAAGGCGTAGTAGCGAAAGCCACAATGACGCATGATCTGCGGAATCTGTCCATGATGCCCCCAGCAGTCTGCAATCCAGGCTGTCTTCACATCCAGACCCAGATGTTGCTTCACCCAGCGTTTTCCGAAAAGAGCTTGTCGGATTAACGACTCCCCATCAGGGATGTTCATATCCGGCATCACCCACATACCGCAGGCCACCTCGATTCGTCCCTGGCGAGCAAAATATTCGAGCCGCTCCCAGTCTTGTGGACAGCGTTTCTCAAACTCCTCCAGCAGGATCACCTGCTCGATCAGAAAACAGTAGTCGTTGTCTTCCTCCATTATCGCCAGCGCTTCTCTGAGATTCTCGAAGCAGACAGGCAAATACTCCTCGTAGGTTCGCAGATAGGCCACATCGTAGTGAAAGTGGGGCACTACGAACAGATGTAAA
>CAZQSC010000074.1:0-11749 GCA_964595705.1 uncultured bacterium
GATATATCCGGCCGTCGTTTAAATTTACCGGAAACGCCACCCTTATCCTGCGGTGCTCACCCTCGAACTCTATATCCGTCCTGAAGTCTATCCTCTTGACCTTATCGTAGATGACTATGTGTTGTCTGAACTTGGTCTTATTCAGAACCCCAAGCGTGGATATGCTCGCCCTGACCGGCCCTGCCTCACTTATGTGTCCCTGCGGGACGCAGTTCATGGTGCTGTCGGCCACATCCGGGTCTGGAAGGTCTTTTATGGGAATGGCGGTCTGATGGCCGTCTATGTCCCCGTTTATGTGGCAGACCGAGCCGTGATCGGGTTCATCAAAGAGTACATTGCCCAGGTATTTCTCGGTCCTCAACACCTCCCGCCCCTCCTCCTTGTCATATATGCTCGTTATGGCCTTGGATACTGGGTCCACCCTGACCGAGTAGAACCTGTTCTCTATCCTGTATCTTCCTCCTTCGACCTCCGTCCTTATGCTCGTTTCAAACTTCTGCTTAGGGATCCCGTCCGTCGGGACGGCAAAATAGGTCTTATATCCGAGCGCCGGCACATCTTCGGCTTCAAAAGCCAGGACGACCTTGTTTAAGGTCCCGTCCGGGTTCCTGCCGGTTTCCGTTAACTGGAACGGCACATCCCTGCCTTGGAGATCTCTGAGAAGCATGCCCTTGACCTTGGCGTCCCCGAAAGCGAGCTCCACCTCCACCACGTCCGTCCTCGCCCAGGAAAGGGAGTTGAAGACGACTATGGGGACCCCCTCACCCTGGGTATCCACCTGGTCCGCAATCGCCTGCAGGGCGTCATCCAAGACCTGGCGGCATATTCCTTCCGCTTTACCGTAGTCCGCCATCATTTCTTCGTATACCTCGTCCGTCACCTCACCGTTAATGGCGTCGTGGAACTGGTTGAGGAGGATAAGCTTGAGAGCTTTCTCGAGGGCTCTTTCGGGATAGGGGAGACCGAAGAGGGAGGCCACGGCCGAGAACTTCTCCGCCGTGAGATACAGGTTCTCGAGTCTCCTGTTGGCCTGCTTTATCTCTATGCGGGTGCTGTAGGTACCGCGAAAGATCGGGTTGAACTCGCCCCCTAAGACCGGAAGCTCCTCTTCCCATGCCTCCACAGCCCTGAAGAACTGGCTCGGGGTGGCTATGAGGACCTCCAAGTCATCCCTCCGCCTTCTCCACTCCCGGAGGACCTCGGGCATATGACGCTGGGGAGGAGTGAAGTCATCCCCATTGGGAAAGAATAAGTTGTCCGTAGAGGCCTTGGCCTTCATTCTCTCGGCAAGACCTTCCAAGAAGCCTACGGCTTCCTCGGTGTCGGTGCTGTCTATGAAGGAGGAATACCTCCTCTCCCCGGTCGGCAGATAACCCGCACCGTAGCCCAAAGGCATCCTGTGCGTCAATATTCGGGTTCCATCTATCCCCTCCCACAAAAATTCCGATGGCGGTTCCTTTGGTACGCCTCGGTAGAATGTGAAGTAATCTACACCCGACTTTTTGAATATCTGGGGAAGCTGAGCCGATTGGCCGTAGGTGTCCAGATACCATCCGCACTTAGCCCTGACCCCGAAGACCTTTCTTACGAAAGATTGGTACATAGCAATGTTCCTCACCAGAAACTCCCCGGAGGGAAGGTTAGGATCTGGCTGGGTATAGCCGCTGCAGGCGGGTTCGATTCTCCCCTCCTTTACCGCTCTTATGAGCTTCTCTCCGAGCTCTGGATAGCGTCTCAGGAATTCCTCGACATATACCGTCTGATCTATGCAGAATTTGTACTCAGGCTCAAGATCCAAAAACTCCAAAAGATCCATCAAATTCTTGGCCGTGATTTCGAAGTACTCCTCGAAGGGCAACTGCCACAAGGCGTCGAAATGCCAGTGGGGCACTACAAAGACTTTCCATCTTTCCATCTCTCACCTCCTTAAGACTATCCAGATAGGGCTGGTCCACGCCATCTCGCCGTCTACCTGGACTATGCGCAGGTAGTAAAAGGAGAACATCTCACCGTTCGAAGCGATGGAAACTTCCCTTAGGTTGCTTTCATCTCGGAACCTTATCTTTTCGTGATCGGACTTACCCTTATGTGCCAATACAGGTTCACAATTCCTGATCAGCTCTATCTTTTCTATCCTATTCTTCCCCACAACCTCTACCTCCACCTCCCTTGCGAGCAAATCATTTTCGGTCTTTATAGTTTCTCCCATGATATGCCCGTTGATCTCAAAAAATATTACGATCTTATCGCCTGTAGTAGCATAACACCTCCGCTTCCTGAGGGCATCCATAACACATTCCGGTGTGAGCTCCTTCGCCAACACACATAGATAACCACCGCGGAATTGAAAATAGGAGGAGTAGGCCGTCTGGGCATAGTTCTGCAATTTCAGCATCCCTCCCATCAACTCATTGTGATAATCGCTGGAGGCGACGATTCCCATCTTAAATCCAGCCTTAAGCGCGTCGTAGAGGCTTCTTCCTTCCCCAAGGTCTTGGTATTTTATCCTCCTGGGGTTATCGTAATATTCAGAGCAGCCGTGGGAGGAGAATATTTCAAACAGGGGGAAGGCATCTTTCGGATAACGTCCGAAATCCATGCCCATGCCCGAATAGAGGGTGTGATGGGGTATAGCTACAAGGCCGCTTCCCTCCATCCATTCCAGGACGGCATCGAAGTCCCTTTCGGAGCTCGAGGGTAGAAACGGGAACTCTTTACTGCCGTATACATTAAAGTGGCCACCGTCTTCAATATTGCACACTGTACTCGTTGCAACTTCCATCCCGAAAAGTGAGGCGAACTTCCCCGGTTGGTTGTGTCTTTTGGTCGCTTCCGTTATCTCCTCCCAACTTCCGGGATTCTCCTCGATAGAGTAATTATGATCTGCGATAGCCCCGAAGTCCAAAAGGGCCACATCCCTAGCGTATTTGTAGTGCTCATCGGCTCCTCCGATCCCGTCAGAAATTTCCGTATGGGGGTGTATCTCGCCCCAGAAATAATTGAACTTCTTATCCTCCGTTACCACGACCTCGCTCCTTCCGGATACCCTCCCGGACCCATCGATGCAGAAGATTCTGTGCACTCCTTCTTTATCAAGGTAGAGATCTTTAACCTCAGCATATCCATTTTTCAACACTACCTTTCTGAAGATATTTTCCTCTCCTTCTACGAATAATCTTATTTCCACCTCATCCGGCGTCGAGGCTTTATTCATAAAAGCATCAAGTAAGGTCAGTCTCAAACATAAACTTTCAGTGGGTCTTATAACTTTCGGATGAGCGATATTTATCTTATCCGCTTCTCCACCTGTGATAGCGACCCTTATGATGTAGTCCGAGCTTATTTCTATATACCTGAGGGAATGCTTTTTTAGAATATTCTCTTTATATCTCCACCTGTTTTCGAGGTCTTCTACTGCCTCTAATATCGCAAAAAACGTCCTATAAGCAACAAACCCGGCCCTTGCCCCAACTCCTCCCTCCTTCTTATCGCCATATGTAATGACGATCTTTTCCCCCGGCATAAGATCTCTCTCCCTGACCTCCACGCTCAGGGCATGATAGATCATCCCCAAGCCTTCTATCTTCCTTGGCAATGCCTCCACTTCCAGCTTGACCTCGCCGTCGGATTCTACGGTCGTGTACCCTTCGAGGAGCGGATTTTCCGTCTGCGGTATGGACCAGGCGGCAATGGGATAGTAGGATGAGAACGGGAAGAGGATGTCAATCCCGCCTCCCACCGGAATTTCGTTTTTGGCCGTATACACGAACCTCCAACTGCCCCATTCACCCGATCTCACGGGTCTTTTAGGCTCGAAAGTTATTTCCCCTTTCATCCCGCTCCTCCTTCAGTTTCCTGTACATCTGCACGAAGCTCATTATCAGGTTTTTGTCAAACCACGATTACCTTTAATCCCTTCTGTTCCAGTTCTTTTTTCTCTTTCTCTCCAATTCCCTGGCTGGTTACCAGGATGTCCACGTCTTCAAAAGAAGCAAAGCGAACAAAAGCTACCCGGCCAATTTTAGTATGATCGGCCACGACGATCACCTCTTTGGCCGACTGGGCCACCATCTCGGTAGGGCGAGCGGTGCGAAGGTCGGCTGTGGTGAAGCCAGCTTTGACGGAAATCCCCTCTGCCCCGACAAAGGCTTTATCTACATGGAGCTCTGCGAGAGTTTTCTCCGTGATCGGTCCGTACAGGTCGTTCCACCCCCGTCGCACAATCCCGCCCAAAAGGATCAGTTCGATCCCCTCTGCCGGCTCCAGAGCGTAAACCACGCACAAGGAGTTGGTGACCACTTTGATATTACGCCGCATCTTCAGGTGGTGAGCAATCTGGAGTGTGGTGGTGCCATTGTCCAAAAAAATGGCCTCGCCAGCCTTTACTAATCCTGCTGCGTAGCGGCCGATGCGTTGTTTCTCGGGCATATTCCGCTGTAGTTTCTTTTGGAACGAGAACTCGAAGGCCACCTTGTCAGTGCTCACAGCTCCTCCATA
Source organism: uncultured bacterium (assembly GCA_964595705.1). Classification (GTDB taxonomy): domain Bacteria; phylum Latescibacterota; class MVCY01; order MVCY01; family MVCY01; genus MVCY01. The sequence goes on from CAZQSC010000074.1 coordinate 4,498, forward strand.
GGTTTTGACCACATGGCCTTCTTTTTCCAATTGCTGAAGATCTCGACGAATCGTTACCTCCGAGACCCCTAATACAGAGGCAAGCTCTGCCACGGTCACCTTATCGTTCTCTCGCACCCGCTCTAAGATGAATGTTTTCCGTTCGTTGAATGCCAGTCCCATAGGATATCCTCAGCGTTAATTATTGTGTCCATTGGTCGTTTTATTGCTTTCGATTGTGAATACAATAATCATAATAATGAACTCTCTTCCCAGAAGCAAGGATTTTTTTCTATTATCCGAGAAATTTTGAATAGGGGCAAATCAGGGATGGTACTAATCCTTGGTGCTATTTGCTGGTGGACGATAATCTTGCTAAATCAGCGTTCATACAGGATTCTGGCAGGGGCACACTACAGGCAGCCAAAGACAACCAATTTACTGAATTACCGCAAATCCTAAAGAAGACTCAAGCTGCCAGGCGGAATTGAAGAAACCCGCGGCCACCACTCCCCCCCACCCCTGAGTCTTGACAGCTCTTCCGTAAATAATGTAGTCAGGGAGACCGGCTGAGGCGTGAAGGGTATCTAAGAGATCCACCAGCTTCATCCCCTCCAGATCAGTGCCGGCGTTGATAAGCACCAACTTTTTAGGATTGAGCGGATTAGGATAGACCACCTTAAGGGCCAGGTGTCTCTGAGACAGCTTTTTATCTCCGAACCTCACTCTCTGGCCGTGAATGGATATAGGCAATTGGGGACTGATCCGCCTGGTTATGAAATTAGATTTAGGACCTCCAAAGAGAATAAGGTTATAATCCTCTATAATCGACTTGGTTACGGATGTATCAGGTATGATTCTCACCCAACCGTTTCCCCGGTACCACCATTTCTGGGCTTTGTTTCTGGCTATATGGAGGTTAACCCTGCTTTCTTCCTGGTTTCCGGCTGTACCGTATACGAAGATAAAGGGTAAGAAGTAGGCCTCTTTTATGGGGCCATAAAATCCTGGTCTCTTCCACAGGCCCTTGTGCCGGGGCGTCCTTAAGGCGAATCTACCCCTCCTTGTCCGAGAAAAAGTGAGGGGAGAGTAGTTCTTAAGCCGGATTGAGAGCTTTTGGTTATTGACCTTTAAATGCAGAGTGCCAAGTTCTACCAGGTCTTTAGGGGGAAAGATAGTAAACTGGGCTATATTGGAGGTCTTAAGATCGAGCTGGTGGGCAGATTTCACCTCTGCCACAACAGTGGCATCCCGGTAGAGTCTGATCAACTGATCGACCTGAACCCAGTACATCCGGTTGTTAAGTCCGATATCGGTGGTTTTGAATATCACCTTTCTGGGGGCAGGATTTCTCACCTTACTTCTCAAGAACTCTATCAGCTCGGGGTAGTTAACACAAGCAGTCCCCTCCACGCCCTCCTGGTCCCACCAGTGTTTTTTTCCTGGTATCTCTTGGTAAATTACATCGTAACCTAATTGTTTAAACCCTCGAAACATAATCCTGGCCTGGACAGGGGGCACTTCATCGTCGTTTCCTCCGTGGAGGATGAAGGCAGGGAGGTTAAGTGCGTTTTCCAGGAAGACCTCTGCCCTGTCTTCTCGCAAAGCCATATCGCGGATGGAGCGAAGTTTAGGGAATGCGTAGATATAGCTTCTGCGCATAAAGAAGGGCACATACAGGTTGAAGCTGGTCCAGCCAGCACTGGGGGCGATGGCGGCGAAGAGGTCAGCGTGGTGTAGCCCCACATGCCAGGTACCATGGCCGCCCATAGAATGTCCGGTGAGATATATCCGATTGGGATCTATCCGATAGCGCTTTTTCATCTGGTTGAGCACTTCCAGGACGTCGATCCTACCCCAGTCCTGCCAATCGAAGCCGTACGGCCTACGATTGGTAGGGCCAACCACAAATGCCCAGGACTTCGGAGGATAACACCCATCCACCCAGCCGGAGGGGACACTGGCTCCGTGTAGAGCCAAGATCAAACCGTAGGTGCTGTCGGGGTAAAAAGGTTTTGGGGGCACGACAGTGAACTCCTGCACGGAGCTGTCTGCCCTCGACCTGTAGGTGGTTCGGAAGGCCCCTCCAGGGTGTCGTACCCGCAGGGGGATGCGTACCAAGATCCGTCTGCCTGCTGTCTCGGCCATCACCGACACAAACAGAGTATCCTTATCAGTTACCACATCTGCTTTGGTCTCCAACCTCACCGGCACTTTTTCGATGGTGAGCGGGGCCATAAAGGGGAGTGTGATCTTGGTCTCCTTAAACACCCCATCCCCACCCGCTTTGAGAACAACCCCCTTAAGCGCCTGATTGGTGGTGTTTATTAAAGGAATTGCAATCCAGCCCTTCAGGACTTTACCGTTGATGACATCCGGAGTTGTAAGATCCAAGAGGTTAAAAGACAACGGCTCTTTCACAGGGAGTATTTTAAAGATGAGGCTTTTGTGTTCTCCGCCTACACCGAACTTCAACAATATGTGATTGGTACCGTCTTCGAGCACTACTGGTACCAATACCCGGACCTTACCCCGTCGGACTCCGTAGACATCTCCGTAGTAGCGCCAACCGTTTAGCCAGAAGGAACCCACCTTCTCGGTCATTATCAGAGCACGCCTGGGGCCTTTAACTTCGATCTGTGCATAGGCGTAGCCCGTGCCTCCGATGCCTGCCCAGCCGTGATGGGCCTGAAGGGCCTCCCAATCGACATTCTTATAGCTGAGCTCCAGCACACCATCTCTAGCCTCCACTTTCGTCCAGGCTACCGTATCCCCTTGGGCCATAATACTTGGATGTTCAAGTCCTTGATAAGGTTGGATAACCTCCTCACCTCCCTGATCAATAAGGTGGTCAATGTACCCCTCCCTGGTTCCGGTAGAAAATGGCCCAACGGCAAGCCAGTTCCTGATGGTCAGGGTGTCATTCACAGAGGGGAGAAAGTCGCCCGCCCAAAGCTGGGAAAAAGAAGAGAAAATCAGCAGGGCAGCAGCCAGTGCGAATCTTGTTCTCCTTTGCATTGTTGTCTCCTTCTGTTTGTTTTTTAGCCTCCATGTTCTCGGCAGTAGAGCCTCAACCTCCCGCAGGTTCCAAACCTGCGGGAGGTTTGTTAAGGTTTGTTATCTTCTGGGGGCAATGCCCTCCCCAAAGTAGCATAGGCAACTTTAGTCTATCTCGCCGCTGGTGGAAAGGGCCCACTCCTCTGCCCTTGGTTTACAACCTCAACAACTCCGGATCTATCGGCGAACCAGAGGATTTCCGCTTTGGCGCAACGGGCAGGTCCACCGGACAGACGGTCACATCTGGCCGGGGCAGTCGCTCTTCTACCTTTGGAAAGGGTGGAAATGGCTTGTGTGGCAGGTCCTGGTACCAGTAGGCCACCGAGGAGTAATCATCGCAACGGTCGTTGGCATGCCCGTGCTCGATGCTCACCCGGATGGACTTGTGAAAGATGACTGGATCAGGAATATGGAATCGATAGATAGTGATCCGTTCGTTGAAGCAGTTTCCCTGTGGCCTGGAACAATAGGAGACACCGTTGTAGAGAAACGCATTATGTGGTTGAGAACCCCAGGCCTGGGAGAAGTAGTCTTCAGAACCTGTCCCGTGGAGCTCCGGCGGCCACTTCTCTCCGTCGATCATGAACATATCGTCCCCTTCACCCCACCAGCCTCCGTAGAGGTTGTGCACGCTCAGCACCGTGCCCACGTAATGTCCTCTGCCCTCGGCCTCGAGGATGAGGTAATTGTCCCGATCTGAGAGATTGACCTCTGGATCGCTGGGGTCACTGAGGTGTTTTGGAGGCAGACAGGGATTTTCCCGCCTCCAGAGGGCATGGAACCGGGCCATATCTTGCGGTGCCTTTTCCAGCTGGTCGTAGTCAATGTAGAAGTAGAACGAGCGGATAGGTACATCGCATTCGTTTTCCACCTCGATCCGCGCTCCCTGGGCAAAAGGCATAGGGAAGTAGCAGTTCATAGCTGCATTGCGGTCGTTGCCCAGATTGGCAGACATATTGAGCACAAGGCAAGAATAGGAGTTCACTTTAGCATGTCCCACGCCGAAGAAATCCCCCACGGGCACCTCCACGCTGGGCCGCTCCATTCCGTCCCAGTACATTCGGAGCACTGTCTTGCGCAGATACAGGGGGTCCTCACAGGAGATGGTGAACCAGATGTGGCGGATGACCCCTGGGCCGTCGATTTTTGCCAAATCCACTTTCGCCCCCGACTCGATTGTCCAGCAGTCACGATTTCGACCTGTCCGGTCCCAACTGGAGAGACGATGGGTCCATCCTTCGCGAAATCTAGGTAAATCTTTCAGAAATGACATCTCTACCTCCTTTGTTAGTTCAAACCCCAGGTTTTGTGAAACCCTATTGGGCCCAATTTAAGGAGAGAAATGGCAAAAGTCAAGGGTAAAACTTGTGGCTCCAAGCTGGACCGAATTATCATACAAATCTTCAGGTTTCTTGAAAAAAGAGTTGAATTTTTCACTCTTATGTGTTATAATATTTTCAGGGAGATAAAAGAATGCCATGTCTGGGGTTTCATCATTTGAGGAGCCGGACTCAGAGAGGTGTAGCCGAAAAGATCAATATATGAATGATTGATCCACTCGTAAAAAGTCCAAAATGCTCCCTCTCCCTTCCAGGGAGAGGATAAGGAGGTGGCCTGTTGATGGGTAAATGGACCCATCCCGGAGGCAAATTAAGAGAACAAGGAGCAGCCAGTCTGACGGATGCTGAACTGCTTGCCATTCTCATCTCCACCGGTATTCGAGGGAAACCAGCAGAAAGAATAGCCGAAGAGATACTCCAGGAGTTTGGTTCGCTTGAGGGGCTGGCGAATCAACCGTTGGAGAGGTTGTTAGTGATCAAAGGGCTCTCCGATGTGAAAATCATTCGTATCGCTGCTGCCTTTGAATTGGCACGGCGTCTTGCTGGGCATAAGGGGAGTTCTTCATAATGAGCAAGCAGACGAAACTCACTGAAAAATCCGCGCGTATCCCTGACACCCGCGAAGTGCAATGGGAGGAGATTATTCCCTCCTATCTGCACGAGGTCCAGCTGTTGAACACCGAGTCAGCACGCTCACACCGCTTTGCTATGCTGGTTCAACAACTCCTTGGCCTGGTGCCAAACTTTATCGACTCCTACAGTGCCGGGATTGAGAAATATTTAAAAGTGAAACAGAAGGATCGCATCCTTAAAGGCGAGGCGGACAACCTGTTCGGCAATGTGATCATTGAGTTCGAAGCGGCCTTGCCGAAGAAACGCAACGAAGCCGAAGAGCAACTGCGCCGTTACGTGGCCATCCTCTGGTCGCAAGAATCCCCCCAGTTTGCAGAACATACGCCTTATCTCTGTATCGCTACCGATGGGGTTCGATTTGTGGCATATTCGCCGACACTGGCCGGCGGCACAAAAGAGGATATTGCACCTGAGGATGTGGGTCTGGAAGTTATTGAACAGGCTGACTGGACGAAACTGTCCCCCAGCGAGGTCTACTGCTGGCTCGACCGCTATTTTCTGCGCAAAGAGATCCTGCATCCCACCAGCGAAGAGATCGTCCGTGACTTTGGCCTGAAGAGCCATGCGTTTCAAACTACCACACGCACACTTCTCACATTATGGCAAAAACTTAGAGCGCAGAGCGCATTTGCGGTGATCTATGAAAATTGGGAAAAGTATCTGCGGATTGTCTACGGAAGTGTTATCGCCAGCGACGAGTTGTTTACTCGCCATACCTACCTGGCGACGCTGGCAAAATTGATGGCCTGGAAGCGGATGACTGAGAGCAGAAGTTTGCCCGACGCTCCCGAAATCGTTGAAATGCTGGAAGGACGATTGTTCAAGAAACAGGGAATCGAGAATTTTATCGAGGAGGATTTCTTCTCCTGGCTGGCGCGTGAGGGGGCAGTGGAGGTCGGTGTCGGCACGGTCCGATGGCTATTCAGCCTCCTGCAGAATTACAACCTGCGGGAACTTTCTGAAGATGTGCTCAAATCGCTGTATCAGGAGTTGGTTGATCCTGAGACCCGCCACGACTTAGGAGAATTTTATACGCCCGATTGGCTCGCCCACCGCATCGTCCGCAAACTGCTGGACACCAATCCCCGGGGCAAGGTGCTTGACCCTGCCTGTGGGTCGGGGACATTTCTCTATCTGGCGATTCGGGAAAAGCGCGAACGACTGGGCGATTCCTCTGAGACCCTCTCCCATATTCTGGATTCGGTCTACGGCGCAGACATTCATCCCTTGGCTGTCATTGTGGCCAAGACAAACTATATCCTTGCCCTGGGTGAGGTGCTGAAGAGGCGCAAAGGCTCGGTTACCATTCCCATCTATCTTGCGGACACAGTCAAGTTGCCAGAATTACAACGGAAGACCAAATTAGTAGTGATGGATGGCGCTTTGATCCAGCAGTTGCCTGGCTATAGTGTCGATTTAGATGGGCACAGAATCCATTTGCCCGAAGCACTGCTTCAGGATCTCACCCTCTATGACCAGGCGATTGAACTGGCCAAAGATTTTGCTCAGCAAAACAAAGGGAACGAGATCACACTGGAGGCATTTGAGAACTACCTGGGGGCCCAGCGTTTTCCGAAGGTTAGCAACCAGCCGCTTGTGCAGGCGCTTTTCGCAATTGCCGAGGTTCTGAAAAATTTCATTGATACCGACCGTGATACCATCTGGGCATTTGTGCTGAAGAATATGTATAAGCCGCTCTTCTTCAAGCGTAAGTTTGATTTCGTCGTGGGCAATCCCCCCTGGATTGCCTTCCGGTTTATGGAACCTGCCTACCAGTCGTTTCTGAAACAGCAGATCACGCAGAAATACAGGTTGTTAACCGGGCGGGGCGAACTCATTACTCACCTTGAGGTTGCCACACTGTTTCTTGTGCGCTCGGCAGATATGTACTTAAAGAAAGGCGGGATGATTGCCTTTGTTCTGCCCAGGAGTCTGTTCAGCGCCGACCAGCACCACGGGCTGCGTCAGCGCAGCTTCAAATTCAGCGAAGACACGAAGCAAAGCCTCCTCTGGCGAGAGGTATGGGACTGCGAGGGTGTTGCACCGCTGTTCAATGTGCCCGCCTGTGTGCTGATAGCGGAGAAGAGGGAGACTGCAAAGATGGAATACCCCGTCGCCGGGCAAATCTTAACTGGCAGGCTCGACCGCAAAAATGCCAGCCTTGAGGAAGCCGAAGGGGGACTGGAGGTTGAGGAGGTGGAGTTCGCCCTGCACACCCGCGGCAGGCGCTCCTTCTGGGCGAT
>CAZQSC010000075.1:0-11609 GCA_964595705.1 uncultured bacterium
GGAGGCGGCAGAGGCCCGGTTCAGACTGGAGGTGATGGAGAGGTTGGGATTATAATCATCTTTCAGATTCAGAACTGCAACTTCCCCCTCTGCTGAGATTCCTCAGATTCAGGAAGCGTTTTCCCCGGCCCCTGGTGCAATGGACAAAGTTCAGCAGGTTCAGTGCCTTTTATAAAAACTTCCTCTCGCCTTCGTGGACAATAAGGGGTAGCAAGTTTATGACTCTCGGTACAGATCTCCAGGCTCACCACTGTTGGCGGCATCTGAAAATCCTCTGCGGGCAGCTTCAGGGAGTCGCAGGCTGCCTTCATAAATCTGGCCCATACGGGAAGGGCTACAGCTGCAGCCGAGGCATGTTCTTTGCCCAGAGGAATCTTCTCATCAAAGCCAATCCATACCCCAGCAACCATCTGAGGGATAAAGCCAACAAACCAGGCGTCAGTGAAATCGTTAGTAGTGCCGGTTTTTCCCCCCGCCGGTCTTCTGAACCCATACCACAACTTCGCCCCTCGGCCCGTGCCTTCATCCATAACTGACTCCAGCATAGAGGTCATCACATACGCAGTCGAGGCCCTTAATACCTCCTTCCCCCGGCCTTTTTCTCTCTGTTCAATGATATTTCCGTTTCTATCGATTATAGAAAGCACAGCAACAGGTTCCACTCTGATGCCTCTATTGGGGAAGACCCCGTAGGCAGAGACAAGCTCAATAAGTCGGACATCGGATGAGCCTATGGCCAGGGAGTAAACTGGAGCTAAGGGGCTGGAGATTCCCATCATCTGAGCGTAATGACTCACCACTTTGGGAGTGAGTTTCATCAGGAGCTGAATAGTGGCCACATTACGTGACTCTGCCAACGCCTGACGTAAGGTTATAGGACCTTTAAATATACGGTCATAGTTCTCAGGCTGCCACAGGGTTCCGTCAGGCATAGGTAACGAGATAGGGGCATCTAAGATAAGGTCGGTAGGGCGATATCCGTTGTCCACGGCGGCAGTGTAAACAAAAGGCTTGAAGGCTGAGCCTGGCTGCCTGAGGGCCTGGGTGGCCCGGTTGAACTTGCTCTCCTGGAAATCTCTTCCCCCCACCATAGCCAGGATGTGACCATTGTGAGGATCGATAGCTACCAGTGCCCCCTGGACTACTCGGGTGCGGAGAGAATCAACGGGAAGAGAATCCTGAAGGGTAAATTGCTCCTCTGCTATCTTTTGGCGCCGAGCCAACTGTTCCAGTAACACCCTTTCGGCGATCTTTTGAAGTTTCAGATTTAAAGTGGTATAGACTGACACTCCCTCTTCGTAAAGCAATTGGCTTCCGTACTTCTTCTCTAATTGTTGCCGCACATACTCAACAAAGTAGGGCGCTTCTCCTGGTTCTTCCAGTTGGGGATCGAGCTCAAGGTCCTGGTTAGATATCTCTTCTGCTTCCTCTTTGGAGATCATCTCCAGTTCCGCCATTCTTCTGAGCACATGGTTTCTTCTCTTTATGGCCCTCAGAGGGTAATCCAAGGGGGAATAGAGAGTGGGAGCCTTGAGCAGTCCGGCCAAGGTGGCACACTGATTGAGAGAGAGATTCTCCACATCCTTACTGAAGTATAAACGGGAGGCAGCCTGTGCACCCCAGGCACCGTGGCCGAAGTAGACTTGGTTTAAATACATCTCCAGGATCTCCGGTTTGGAGTAGGCTCGCTCAATGCGTATGGCTGTCAACTGCTCTTTGATCTTCCTCTCCAAGCTTACCTTCTGAGAGAGGAAGAGATTGCGAGCCAACTGTTGAGTAATGGTGCTGCCTCCCTGTACTATTCTGCCTGCCTTTAGATTAGAGAGGGCAGCCCTGAAAATGCCGCTTAAATCTAATCCCCAATGTTGCCAGAAACGACGCCCCTCGGTGGCCACCACCGCATCTATCAACTGAGTGGGTATCCTTTCGTAAGGCACATACTCTCGTCTTTGTTCAGCAAATCTTTTTAAAACCTGCCCCTCTGCCGAGTACACAGTGGTAATCAGCTTCGGTCTAAAATTCTCCAACTCCTGCAGGGAAGGTAGTCTCCTTCCAAAGCGAATAAGAATCCCTGACAAAACCAATATGTAAATAACTCCCCAGATGAGGAAATAAATGAAAAATCTCTTCCACCAGGTCATTTTATCTTTCCACCTTGGTCAGCTGAGCTATCCAGATGATCAGTGAGAGCCTTTTTGTGTAGGGTTCTTAGCTTAACCTTGTTAGATTATAAACAATTCTATAAACATCTCGCCTCTAACGAGACTCTCCTCTGTCCCGATAGGAACAAAATGTTTATAGTAATCATTTGGCATTTGGACTTTGGATTTTGTCATTATAAGGTTAATCCGTTCGTAAAAAGTTGCATTTCCCCTCCCCTGAGGGGGGGACACCCTCACCCTCTCCCTCAAGGGAGAGGGAATACTCTGGACTTTTTACAAGAGGATTAAGGTTGAGCGTTGTCTAAAATTGAGCAGTGAGCGATACCCGGTATGAACTCTCCTCCTGTTGTAGAAAGGCACAGTCAATATCAACACGGTCGTATATTCTCAGGCCGGCCCCGGCGGTAAACTCTCCCCTATGTGAGCCCAACCGCAAGGCAAGTAAATCCCGAAAGCAGTACTCTGCCCCACTGCTGAGGCTCACATTGTAACGGCCGGTCTCTTTTTCTGCCTTCAATTCGATAGTGCTGGTTAATTTGCCGCGCAGAAGAGCAATTGGCCAGAAGCAGGCAAGTCCCACCCGGGCAGAGGGCATAATTACATCCACAGCCCCTGTGTCCCAGTTTGCCGGAGTACAGAGCAGGTCGGAGAAGTTCGCACCTATGGACACAGCGGGCAAGGGAGAGTATAAAAATCCCAGATCAATCCCGTATCCGAAGGCGGTGTTGCCTCCGAGTTTTCTCAGAATTAACTTAAGACTGCTGCCGGCAGAAAGCCCGGACCGTATCCGGTACCCAAAGGAGAGGTAGAGGGCCCAGTCAGCTGCACTGGCTATCTTTGAAACATAAGGGCGATTCCCAGAAAGGTCTAAGGGTTCAGTAGGGTCTTTCAGTTTGGTGTATTTTATATCATCCACTCCAATCCGAAACAGGCTTACGGCAAAGTTTTGTTTGGCCTTTCCGGGGATAACCACAGCTATAAAGTCGTTTTTCACCACTCCAGCGAAACGTTCCGAATGCTGAAGCAGAAGTTGAGTGGATTTCAGCTGGGGAAGGCCTGCAGGGTTACAATATCCGGCGGTGGCATCATCAGCTAAGGCAACGAAGGCATCTCCCATTGCCAGTGCCCGACCACCGGCACCTAAACGGAGAAAATCCCCTGTAAACCCGATAGCCGCATTAGCTCGTTTGCCTCCTCCTGGGGAAAGGACAACAGAAGTTACCAAGAGGAACAAAAGAGCTAAGCGGAGGCAAATCTTAGAGGGGCAGTACAACTGCATAAGGATATCTCCTCTTACTTGGAGTGGTAGAGAAGGCTATTTCTTCTTTTCGACCAACTCACTGATGCGCTCGATATGCTTGATAAGCTCCCTGATTTTGGTATCGAAATAATTGCCAAGCTCTTCCGGAGGGGCACCATATCGGCGGAGGCGTTTTGTTTCCAAATTACATAATATTTCCCATATACTTGCACATCTCGAACTAATTAACACCGCGTCGTTGACACTTGACCTTTTTAGACTGAGCGTAGCTTTGATATCCCAAAGCCCTTCCCTTATATCTTCGATCTCTCGTTGGATGTGCTGTTTTTGTTCTGGCCCCAAGGTTGATCTGACGCTGTTGAATATGGAAACGCCATGCTCATTTTTCAATAGGTGCTCCAGTTCAAACAGCCTTTCTTCCACTATAGCCAGAGATGAAGAAATACCTCGCTGATAGGGTTCCATAAGATGCAATTTTACTGTTTTTCTTTTCACCTTTATTGAACCAACCCTCCCGCAGATTTTGAAACCTGTGGGAGGTTATTCTCCCTCTTTTTACACCCTCACAAACATCTTGCCAGAGAGCTGTTTAACCAATCCGGAGAGTTCTAAAGAAAGCAGAACCGATAGGGCTTTTGCCGGCGTCAGGCCGGTGTCAGCAGAGATTTTGTCAATATGCTTCGGTTTAGGGGAAAGGCATTCCAGGATCGTCCGTTCTTCGGTGGAGAGCTCAGGTAAGGCAGAGGGGATTGTGGGAGGCGGTTTGAACAAGGTAGGCGCTGTCGGCCACAGTTCTTCTATTATGTCCTCTATGGTCTGAACCAGTTTCGCCCCCCGTTTGATCAGAGCATTGGTACCTCTGCTTTTGGCTGCGTTCACATTGCCAGGCACAGCGAAGACCTCCCGGTTTTGGTCCAGAGCGTATTTGGCGGTGAGGATAGCACCGCTTCTTTCACCAGCTTCTACTACCACCACCCCCAAGGAAAGGCCGCTTATGATCCGGTTGCGGCGGGGAAAATTAGGGGCATCTGGAGAGGTTCCCATAGGGAATTCGGAGATCAAGGCCCCGGTCCGGGCGATCTCGGCTTGCAGTTTCAGGCTCTCAGGAGGGTAGACAACATCGATGCCAGATCCTAAAACGGCCACTGTCTTGCCTCCCCTGGCCAGAACCGAACGATGGGCAACGGAGTCAATCCCTCGGGCCATCCCGCTTACCACTGTGATTCCTCTGACAGCTAACTCTCCAGCGATCTGCTCGGCTATTATCTTTCCATAACTCGTCGGGCCTCTGGTGCCTACAATAGCCACAGGGTTTGATTTTAAGCACTTAAGGTCGCCTTTTACAAACAGAAGACAGGGAGGATCGTGAATTTGACTGAGCAGCTCCGGGTACTCAGGGTCCTGGAATCCTACCACCTGTACCTGGTGTTTTTGAATAGCTGCTAACTGCTTTTCAATATAGGATTGGTCCCTGTAGTTCTTGATAGCCAGGGCGGTCTTTTCGTCCATCCGGGGCAGCTGCATCAACTGCTCCACCGAGGCCTCCAATACCCCCTTAGGCGAACCAAACCTCTCCACCAGTGCCCGGAACCGAGATGGACCAATCCCAGGGATGGCTAACAGCATAAGCCAAGATCTCAAATCCTCCATTTGCCTTCTCCATTATTCCACAGATACAACCTTCTGGCCGACGGATTCTGTCAACATTTCGGCTAGGGTGAGCTTAAGCTCTTCCAGACCTTCACCAGTGACCGAGGAGATTGTCAACAGCTTCACCTCTTGACCGGTATTCACAGCGGGAAGGAAACTGCCCCGGGGAAGGAGGTCAATCTTGGTTAGAGCAACAAGATAGGGCTTTTGCAGAAGGTTACTGTCGAACAGTCCTAATTCCTTCTGAAGCGAAGGGAGATCCTCCTCCGGCTGCTCACTGGTAGAATCAATCAAGAAAAGCAGGATCCTTGTCCTCTCAATGTGGCGGAGGAAGCGGAGTCCCAGTCCCCGTCCCTGGTGAGCCCCTTCGATCAGGCCTGGAATATCGGCCATCACAAATGACCCGAACTTACCAACAGGCACAATCCCTAAGGTTGGCTCCAGAGTGGTAAAAGGGTAGTCAGCAATCTTAGGATGAGCGGCAGAGAGTTTAGACAGCAGAGTAGACTTTCCCACATTGGGAAGTCCCACCAGTCCCACATCAGCTATGAGCTTAAGCTCCAGGTAGAGAACCTTTTCTTCCCCCTTGGTGCCTTTTTCGGCCCAGCGCGGGGCCTGCCGAACAGAGGTGGCAAAGTGGGCATTTCCCCTACCTCCCTTCCCCCCAAACGCCAGGATCTGGGATTGTCCATCTTCAACTAAATCGGCCAGCACCCTCCCTGTCTGGGCATCTTTGATGACCGTACCCGGAGGCACACGGATTATGAGATCCTTTCCCCTCTTGCCGGTCATCCGCTTTCCCTTGCCGTGCGCACCTCGCTCGGCCCGAAAATGCTGTCGGTAGTGAAAATCAAGCAATGTCCGCAGATTGCTGTCTACACGGAAGACTATACTTCCGCCGTCGCCTCCATCTCCACCGTCAGGGCCTCCTCGGGGCACAAACTTCTCCCTCCGGAAGCTCACACAGCCGTTGCCACCGTCTCCTGCCTTCACATAAATCCTGGCTTCGTCGATAAACATAGAACAAATTCCGGTGGGGGTTGCAGTCGCATCCCTTTATGGATACGTTAGGATGGATGAGTTTATACTTTCTTCCTTTCCCGCCCATCTGGCCTTCAGGGAGTTCATCAGATTGGTAGCCGTTTCTATTAGTATCTGGGCTGATTCGGGAGCAAGCATAAGATTGCTGTAATACTTATAGGCCTCTTGAACTTCATATCCTCCCTCTTCAAATGCTTCTTCAGTGGGAATATATCCCACGACATCGTTAGCATAGCCAATGACGAGCGTCCTACCTGGTGAATGTTCCTTAATCGCCAGACCAATCTGGCAGAATGCCTCTCCCGGGATAGCAACTATATATAACTCACCGATACGAATCACCTGAACCTCTGTGGATACAGCATTGGGCAAGGCTCCAGCCTCCAGTAGGGTCATCGTCTCTTGGGCCCACTGTTTCATTGCCTCATATATCCTGCGGTTTACGTAAGGCCAGTCGGAGCCCTCTGAGTAGTACTGCTGACTGTAATGTTGAAGTTGAGCCTCTATTTGTTCCCTGGTCATCCTTTGGAGGGGAAGCTCAACAGCCCTGCTTGCCACTGCGAGATCCAGATTATGAGTGGTTTCAGTGGAAGCTATTATTTTCACTGCCTCCGTTCCTATGATAGTGCCTATTTTTTCGACCTGTTTAAAGCTGTTGTCCGTGAGACAAGGATTGATATCTCCGCATGCTCCATTAGTATAGATAATAACTGGATTAGCAGGCAAGTTCCGCTCTACGAACCTAACGGCCGCGCCCGGGAAGTCTGCTGATACCAGGCGATTTTCAGGGGAAAGCACTACACCGTGACAGGGGTAGTTGAGCAGGGCTGCTACAGGATTTTCGTTGAGGTCTTCGATCTTTAATATCCCAAGGGTAGAGTCTACGACCGCTTCTTTGATTTGGATAGAAACTGCCCTTCGGTTTATACCCACCGTAACTGTGCCCTGACCAAAGCCTGTCCTAACCTCTTTTAGGTTTTTCTCGGCCCTCATAACTGCCCCAGTCACCTGATGATAGAGGAGAGACATCCAGGTTTTGTCTATTCTGCCACAGTTACGCAGGCGCAAGGTGGCCGGCCCGGAGTGAGTATGGGTGCAGCAGATCATCACATTTTCTCCAGGCACCTTAGTATTCTGAGAGACTAATTTCCGGATTGCCTCCACTGATGTTCTTGTCAAACCTATCAGGTCGCAGGCTACTATGGCTGCCCTCCGGCGGCCGTCGTCCAAGACCAGGGCACCGGCATACAATTGGTCACGGATGCCAACCGATGGCTGCTGCCGGGCCACATATCCGCTTAACTCCACCCCTACTGGGGGGGTGATGTCCACCTTGGCCACTCCAGCCCTCATAGTTGAACTACCTTTTTCCCAGCGGCACTACTGTATGCAGCCAGGGCTACCTCAAGCGCTTTCAGTCCGTCTTCTCCAGAAACAGACGGTTCTTTTTCTGTCTCTACCGCCTCTACCCAATCTTTAACTAACCCAAGGTCCATATTTCCGCCCCAGTTAATCCATTGGACCTTGCCTTGTTTCTCACTGGATAGGCTGAGATTTTGAGCGAAGGTGTCAAGGGACAGGGTTCCCTGTGTCCCGGTGAATTCCATGATTACATCTCCCCAGGTGGGAAAAGAGTTCACCGGTCGGGACCAACTGGCATCTAAGGTAGCGAATATTCCGTTCTGGAGGGAGAGGGAGAGGATACCGCAGTCATCAACTTCCAGGGGATGGAATCTGGTGTCTATTTCAGCATAGACTCGGATAATCTCTGTTTTAAGCATCCATCTGAGTAGATCCACCACATGGACGGTGTGGTCCATCACAGCCCCGCCGCCGGCCAGTCTCCTGTCCACAAACCAGCCCCCTGGCATTCTACCCCGGTTGGTACAGTTTACTGCTAACACCTCCCCTATTGCCTCTTGCTCCAGCATTTGCTTTACCTTAGCCACTGCTGGATGGAATCTGCACGGAAAAGCTATCTGAAGCTTCACCCCATTTTTCTGACAAACAGCAACCATCGCCTGGCCATCCTCTAAGGTGGTGGCGATAGGTTTTTCGCAGAGTATGTGCTTGCCTGCCTCTGCTGCCTCCACTACCATCTGTTTATGGTGAGCATTCTCTGAGCAAACCACCACAGCTTGAACGTCTTCCTTAAGCAGCGCTGAGAGATCGGAGAAATACCGGGTGTTAAATCTCCGTGCCGCTTCTTCTCCCCGTTGTTTGTCCTGGTCAGCAATACCAGCTATCTGAACACCCTCCAACTGTTGGAGACAGCTTGCATAGCTGTAGGCATGCATATGGGCGAAGCTTAATATTCCTACTCTTACCATATTACTTGCTCCAGTGATTATGAAAGTAATCCTTATTGGGCTGCCCAAGCAAATACGAAGTGAGCTAAAGTGTGAACTGCGAAGTTATTCCTTGGCACTTTGGCTCACTTCGCACTTCTCACTGATCTACAGGGTTAGCGGTTTTCCAGACCGGATGGATTCTACAGCGGCTAACGATACTTTCAAGGCCTCTAAGGCATCCTGGCCGGTTATCTCCGGTCTCCTGTTCTGGAGGACACACTCAACAAAGTGGCGCAATTCTGAGAGATAAGGGCTCTCTTCTATTGGGCTTTCCTCCAGGAGTTCCCTCTGTTTGGTGTGCAGAGTTATAGGGGTTGTTTTACGACTGTCGAAATCGATCAGGCCGCCGTCTCCAGCGATCTCGAATCTGGTGTACCATCCCTGTGGAATCGCCCAACTCCCTTCCACGTGGGCGATTACGCCGTTTTTATATCTGAGCAAAACCAAGGCATAGTCGATATGTTTAGCCACTTCTTGTTGCCCCAGCCCTTGGGCGTATACCCTTTGAGGCTTTCCAAAGCACCAGTTGAGGAAGTCGAAGTCGTGAATGAGCAAGTCTAAGGTCAGTCCGCCGCTTTGCCGGAAATCACCGTACCAGCCGGTAGGGAACGCTCCCATTCGGCTCAGGCGAGCTATGCCCGGTCTGCCAATACTGCCGCTGTCGATTAGCTCCTTGGTCCTTCTGTATTCAGGGAAAAACCTTAACACATGTCCAACCATAAACTTAACCCCAACGTTTTCGACAGCACATAACATCTTCCTGCCTTCCTCTAGGGTTCTAGCCAGGGGCTTCTCACAGAAGATGTGTTTTCCAGCCCGGGCAGCCTGAACCACAGCATCGTAATGATGGACAGTGGGAGTACAGACGGCCACTATGTCTACGTCTGCATCTGAGAGCAATCCCGCCACATCAGGATAGACTTCTGCCTCTGTCTGGTGGGCCAATCTCTCTGCTGCCTCGGGATTCGCATCGGTTACTGCCACCACCCGGGTCTGAGAAAGCTGTCCGAATCCCTTGGCGTGTACCCGGCCCATATTGCCAGCACCTATTATTCCTACTTTCAGCATCGGTCTATATTCTCCCCAGGATGTAATCCATAGCCTTGGAGGTATTGTAAATCAAAACCTCAGGATAACAGCTATAGGGAGGTATCATCTCCGCGGCCACGAAGCCGTCGTAGCCTATCTCCCTGAAGGCAGCCATAACCTCCGGCCAGTTAACATCCCCTGCTAAAAGGTCAACAAAACCACCCAAAGTGCCCACCGACTTCCTGAAGTCCTTGAAATGAACCCGTTTTATTCTCTGCCCCAGTATTCTGATCCACTGTTCCGGGTAACCAGTAAGAATCACATTTCCTACGTCGAGGTAGACTCCCACATAATCGCTTCCAACTCTGTCCACGAAATCTCTCATTTCTAAAGGGCTTAAGAGAAATTTGTTCCAGACATTTTCCACAGCAACGTAGACACGGTGTTCCTCTGCCTCTGGGGCCAGTTCTTTCAGGGCTGCCATAGAGCGTTCGTAGGCTATATCATAGGAGACAACTCTGCTGCCTGGTATAAAATCGGCCCCTACGGTTCCTGGTACCACCAGAATGGCATCGGTTCCCAGCCAAGTGGCCACCTCCAGCATCTTCACCATGATCTGCTTTGCCTTTTCCCTGGTCTTTTTATCATCGCTGGTGAGGGGGTAATTCCAGAACAGACCTGTAGCCAGGCTGCTTATCTCTATACCAATCCGACTGGCCATTCGGGCTATTTTTGAGACCTCCTGCCGCGTGGAGTTGAGGGTGAGTTCTCCCTCTTCAGCTATCGCCAGCTCTATCGCCTCAAAGCCGGCATCTTTTGCCAACTTCATATGATCTTCTAATCTACCGCTGGGGAACGACCACTGATTGATGCTTTTCTTCATCTGTTTATACCTCCTCTACCCTGATCAGTCAGAGAGTCATAACAGGCATGGTTTTCAGACCTTCACTTCTCTCCCCGTCTCTGCTGACTTTATCTCCGCCAACACTATCTCTAAACTGGCGCGAGCATCCTCGGGGGCCACGACAGTGGGTTCTGTGTCTTCGAGGATACAGCTAACGAAGTATTGGATCTCGTTAAAATACCCACCCAGTTCTGCAATATTGCCAGCAGTTTCTGTCTCTCCTTGGACTTTAGGTTTCTCAATCTGGGGCGAATAGGCCTTATGCCCCTCTGGATAGACAGTGAGGCTGGGTTGTCCGGCTGAGTTGAACTCCACTACGCCTCTTTCGAAGTACGCCCTGAAGGCCATACTGAAGGGAAATTCTGAGGTGGTTCTCCAGCCTCCTTCGGCCATAGCAGCCTTTTTGCCCTCATAGTTGTAGACGGTGAAGATATGATTCCAGGCATGTGCATCTCTAATTCCTTCAGCAAAGACAGAGTAAGGTCTGCCCATCAAATAGAGGATGAAATCCACATCGTGGATGTGCAAATCCATCACTGCGCTGCCGCTTTTCTGGGGGTCAGCCATCCAGTCCTCCCAGGTCCAGGTTACCGGAGGGCTGAGCCTTGAACAACAGATAGCCCTCAGTTCACCGAAGGTTCCCTTTCGGGTGAGCTGTTTCAAATAGACATATTCGGGCCAGAACCGGATACAGTGAGCGACCATAAACTTGACCCTGGCGGCTTCGGTGGCCCGGATCATCTTGTCTGCTTCCTCTAAAGTCAAAGCTATAGGTTTCTCGCAGAGCACATGCTTTCTGGCCCGGGCCGCTTTGACCGTATACTCACAATGCAGGTAGGTAGGCAAACAGATGTCGATCATATCCAGCTCTTCATTTGCCAGCATCTCAGAGAAATCGGTGTAAACAGCCGCTCCCTGAGATTCTGCCACCTTCTGGGCATTCTCTTCTCGGAGGTCAGTCACTGCCACCAGTTTTGTCTCCGGTAAAAGGGCATAGACACTTCCGTGCATCTGCCCCATAAATCCTGCTCCTACAATGCCAACCTTTAGCATCATTTCTCCCTCCTTCCGGGTAAACTTCAGGTAGCCTGTTTTAATCGTGCCTATTCCAGGTTGATCTCTCAAATCAGGGCAGACGAAAAGTATATTTTAAGTGATCCCCTAAAAGAATGGTGCGTATTACCAACACCTCAGTCACAGTTTGCTCAATA
>CAZQSC010000076.1:0-3946 GCA_964595705.1 uncultured bacterium
CGGTACAGATGATCTTTACCTGAGGGTGATGATCCACCATCAGTTTCAGGAAATTGGTGGGATGGGTGAGATACTGGATCTCGTCAATGAAGAGGTAGATGCGTTCCCTAAAATCGGCACCTTCCAGGCGCAACGATTGGATGAGAGCGTCAGGGCCTCTCTCCAGCAAATTCAGATGATCAAAGTTCTCCAGGTCAAAGTAGAAGACGTTGCTTGGATTGATCTTTTGCCCCAGGAGATGTTGGATCAATAGGTAAAGAATACTGGTTTTGCCTACCTGCCGGGAACCGACAAGCACCAGAGCCTGTTTGTCATCCAACCAGTTAAGAATGTGTGGGACAACCATCCTGGGGTGCAATTTCTTAGTTTTAATAGATTCCGATATCATTTAACCTTTTCCTATGCATATTTTAATTTTAGTCTGACTAAATTTAAATAGTCTTTTTAAAAAAGTCAAGAAAAATTTGATGGGAGGACGGTAGGCAGTAAGCAGTAAGGCAGTAGGGAGTAAGCAGTAGGCGGTAGGCAGATTCTCCCCTCTCCCCATGGGGGAGAGGGATAGGGTGAGGGGGAAAAAGAGGCAGTAAGGAGTAGGGAGTGTGAGAGTAAAAGGAAGCGAGAGAGATTACTCAACCACTTATCAATTATCATTCAGCAGGGGCGAAGTTGGGAAGTTGATTATGAAAAATAAAAAAGGTCTCCTCACCATTTTGGGGGGTTTAATAGTGAACGTATCGTCCCTAAAGGGACTTCGAACGAATGGTTAATCCTATTTTGCTATAAACATTTTGTCCCTATCGGGACCAGACAGGAGTCTCGTTAGAGACGACATGTTTATAGAATTATATGAAAGTGCAGTTTCTATGACGCTGCCCGTTGAAGGCCCATTTTGTGAGCTACAAAAAGGCTTGACAACAGATGGCTCTTTTATTAGATTAGAACTCAATCAGTCTGGATGCTCATCCCAGCCACCCCCCTTTATTCTCTGGATAGGAAGGTTCTTAAATGAGTTGTACGGCTATGCTTAGGGGGAAATCTCTCCAGGTTGTTCTGGCAGTGGGGATTCTCATAGGGACTGCGACCCAAGCTTCTTTCGGCAGCGACAGCGGCATGCTTTTTTTGAAGATAGGGGTTGGGGCTCGGGCAGCGGCAATGGCAGATGCCTACACCGCCGCAGTCCAAGGCCAGTCAGCATGTTACTGGAATCCTGCTGGGCTGGTGGCAGTTCAAGGTAAAAGTGCCCTGTTTATGCACACCCAATGGCTCCAGGGGATACGCCACCAATATGGAGGGGTAGCAGCCGGAGACGGCAAGACTGCCCTGGGGCTGAGTTTTATCTATAACACTGCTGGCCAGTTAGAACTGCGCACCCGGCCCACCCCAAAGCCAGAGGCCACCTTCAGCATATATGACCTTATGCTCGCCCTCTCCTATGCCCGCTCCCTCAGTCACAACTTGAGTCTGGGAATCACTGGTAAATTTCTCTATGAGAAGATATATATCGAAAGCGCCTCAGGAGTTGCTTTTGACCTCGGGTTGCTCTATCGCTTCCCTTCTGCCCACCTCAATCTGGGTCTTTCCCTTCGCAATATGGGGAAAGTGAGCAGGTTAAAAGAGGAACCCATCAAACTTCCTGTTGTGGTGCAAATGGGCGTCTCATACCAGTTCCATCTGCCTACTGGGGATGTTCTGGCCTGCTTTGACCTGGAGCTGCCCAGGGATTCTGTGAACAGCCTCCACTTTGGCGTAGAGTACCAGCTCTGTGAGCTTCTCTCTCTTCGGGCAGGATATCAGACCGGGCACCAGGAGAGGAACATCGCCACCGGCCTGGGGCTTCAGATTGGAAGGTGGCGAATTGACTATGCCTATGTACCTTATTATTTCGACTTGGGTGACACTCACCGGATATCGGTAGAGTTTAGTCAGGGGAGATAACTATGCGGATTTTCTTAGACACAGCTAAGATAGAAGAGATTCAAGAGGTAGCAAAACTTGGTATTATCAGCGGTGTGACCACCAATCCCAGTCTGATGATGAGGGCTGGGCGGGGAGATTACAAGAATGTGGCCCAGCAGATCTGCTACATTGTCCAGGGGCCGGTCTCGGCTGAGGTGATCAGCACAGAGGCCGAGGGAATGATCGAAGAGGCCAAAGGGATTGCCCAGTGGTCTCCCCATGTGGTGGTGAAGATTCCCGTCACTGAGGAAGGGTTGAAGGCTATAAGTGTCCTTTCCCAGACTGAAATAGATGCAGATCACATCTGTCAGGGCTGCCCCTGGCAGGGCAAATGCCAGACCGAGCCAGAGGTCGCCCATGATTTAGCCCTGACGGGTGGCATTAAGACCAACGCTACCCTCACCTTTTCATTGAACCAGGCCCTGTTTGTGGCCCGAGCCGGTGCCACCTATGTTTCCCCTTTTGTGGGGCGTTTAGACGACGCCGGACACAACGGAATGGAGCTGGTGGCCCAGATCGTAGAGGTGATTGAGAACTATGGATTAGGGACCCAGGTGATCGCTGCCAGCATCCGGCATCCACTACATATTACCCAGGCAGCTTTAGCCGGCGCCCACATTGCCACCGTGCCATACCCAGTGTTGATGAAAGCTATAAAACACCCCCTCACTGACATAGGTCTGGAGCGTTTCGCTGCTGACTGGGCGAAGGTTAGCCAATGAGCCATCGGTAATCCGGGGGGTGAGCTATGAGAGATGAGTTCTGGAGGATTGAGGAGGAATATACACCAAGGCCGGCCAGGAGGGTGCCTTTTATTCCTAAGATCAATCTTTTCCTCTTAGGAGCCACAGTGGTTACCACCACGATAGCTGGTGCCTTTTGGGCGAATGTGGATCTGGCTGCTCATCCTCTTCAAATCTACCGAGGATTTTCGTTTTCAGTCCCGCTGCTGGCCATTCTGGGAGTGCACGAGATGGGGCATTATCTCACTTCCCGCCGTTGGGGTGTCAAAGCTACCCTGCCCTATTTTATCCCTGCTCCTTCCTTGATAGGCACCTTCGGAGCGATCATCAAAATGAAGTCGCCCATCCCTCACAAGAGGGCTCTGGTGGAGATAGGTGCAGCCGGTCCAATAGCAGGCTTTGTGGTGGCAGTGATAGCCTCCCTAATAGGGCTCAAGATGTCTGAGGCCGTGCCTGTCTCAGAGGTGAAGGCGGGCATCTCTCTGGGAGAACCACTGATGTTCTCTATTATCTATCGGGTCACAATGGGTCAGTTGCCTCCGGGATACCATGTGATACTCCATCCTATTGCCTTTGCCGGCTGGCTAGGCCTTTTTGTCACCGCCCTGAATCTGCTGCCCATAGGTCAACTGGATGGTGGGCATATCACCTATGCCCTGTTTGGCCGCAGGCACACCTTGATTGCCCGACTCACCTTCCTGGGGCTTTTAATGCTGGGCATCGCCTCCCAATGGTTTGGATGGTTTCTATTCGCTACCTTAGCTATGCTGCTGGGTGTGAAACATCCCCCCCCGATTGACCCTTACACCCCCTTAGACGAAAGAGGCAGGAAAATCGGCTGGTTCGCACTGCTGCTCTTTGTTCTCTCCTTCACCCCTCTGCCATTTAAGGGAGGCTTCTGAACTTGATTTAGATCCGGAAAATCGAGTACCGAAAAGACCGAAAAAGAAACTCACAAGCCTGGGATTGATTGACAACAGTAGCGGAGACCTTCAGGTCTCCAGAGGATGAAGGTCTGAGGGCAGCAAGCAGTAGGCAGATTCTCCCCTCTCCCCATGGGGGGAGAGGGATAGGGTGAGGGGGAAAAGAGGCAGTAGGGAGTGGGAAGCAGGATGTAGTGGAGCCCTTCAGGTCTCCAGAGGATGGAGGTCTGAGGGCAGTAAGCAGTAGGCAGATTCTTCCCTCTCCCCATGGGGGAGAGGGATAGGGTGAGGGGGAAAAGAGGCAGTAGGGAGTGGGAAGCAGGA
>CAZQSC010000076.1:4046-5672 GCA_964595705.1 uncultured bacterium
TGTAGTGGAGCCCTTCAGGTCTCCATACATACAATGGAGGTCTAAGGATCTCCGCTACAAAAGAGCTTGATTTTTCGTATGGTTATGAAAACTCACTTGGGAATCCTCATCGTGCTTTTGCTCCTGGTCTCCGGATGCAGAAATCCTTTCTCCACCAGGGAACCGGAGCCCCCCACAGGAGAACAACTCCCACTTGTGGAGCCAACATCTGCGGAAAATGTGTTGAGAAATTTAGAGATTTCCTGTGAATATATGAGTATCAACGATTATATGAACACCCTCTCGGAGGATTTCCTCTTCCTGCCCGATCCCTCAGACAGAAACAGGTTTCCTGAGGTCTTCTCCCAACCGTGGGATCGACAGAGGGAGTTTGAGTTCTGCCGCAGGCTGTTCAACAAAGAGATGACCTCACTAATCAGCTTCTCCTCCTCTGTTGATTCGAATGTTACGGTGATAGAAGAGACTCCCAGCTCTGCTCACTATCGCTATGACTATCACATAACCCTCATACACCATACAGACGCCCCCAGATCTGTCAGGGGCAGGGCTGAATTCTATCTCAGATGTGACCAGCTGGGAAATTGGACCATCTTCCGTTGGGAGGATGAGAAGACAGATTTACACTCCTGGGGGGAGCTGAGGGCGAGATTCTGACCAAGAAGAAAATGGAGGTGAGTGAAATGGACCAATACAAGAAAACACTGAGACTTATGTCAACTTTGCTGGTGGTTGTCGCGGCGTTCTCTGTTAGCTGCCGGAATCCCTTCGCCCCTCCTGAGCACAAGCATCAGAGTGATACTCAGTTATCTATCAAGCCCCCCACCACCCCTGAGAATGTCATCAACAACCTCATCTACGCCATGAATAACCGGGATATTGAGGCATATGAAGACTGTTTAGACGAGGACTATAGATATTACAGTCCTCCTATTTTCCCTGACGATCTAGGATCTTACCTGGATTGGGGTAGGGATTATGATGTCACTATTATAAGGAGGATATTTGGGCTGGACCCCGCTTACGATAAACCTGGTTTTGAAATTATCCAATTCACCTTCGACTATGGGAAGCCCTGGATAGAACTGGGAGAGGATAACCCAGAGGAGCACCCGGATGAGGACTGGGTGGTATTTAAAGGCACAGTGGATATATATCTCTATTCTGACGAAAGCAAAGAACACGGCCACCACGTGAATCAGACTATGATCTATAAATTGCGGGAAGACTCCGAGGGCAACTGGACGATCGTCCGCTGGGAAGATGTGATCCCTCAATAGGGGAGGAAGAGGTAGTAGGGAGTGGACAGTATAGGCAGTAAGCAGTAGGCAGACTCTCCCCTCTCCCCATAGGGGAGAGGGATTAAGGGTGAGGGGGAAAAGAGACAGTAGGGAGTAAGCAGATTCTGTCGAAAAGATGGGATTTCGCAGGTCATCTGCCCGCGACCAACCCAATTTGAACCAGACCTTAGAAGCGTGAGCCGGCCTCAATGTGAAGACAAACTCCCCTCTCCCCATAGGGGAGAGGGATAGGGTGAGGGGGAAAAGACAGTAAGGAGTAGGCAGATTCTGTCGAAAGATGGGATTTCGCAGGTCATCTGCCCGCGACCAACCCAATTTGAACCAGACC
>CAZQSC010000076.1:5772-9547 GCA_964595705.1 uncultured bacterium
TTAGAAGCGTGAGCCGGCCTCAATGTGAAGACAAACTCCCCTCTCCCCATCGGGGAGAGGGATTAAGGGTGAGGGGGAAAAGAGGCAGTAATAACTCGTAATTCTTTATGATTCAGTAAAACAAGGACTTGAATGATAGACCAAACAAGACATTCCAGATACCGAATCCCTCGCTCCCTTCGAGGCAAAAGAAAGCCGCGGCCTTCTGCCCGGACTGCAATTATACTTGCAGTGGCTGTCGTTTTGATTGCTGCCCTCTCTCTGCAGTTCAGCGGGACAGGCCGCCTTTTTTATTATAAGTTGAAATCCGCCATCCAGGTGATGAAGCGGGGGCAGAAGGTAGAAGACCTCCACCAGGCCTTCTCAGATAGCCTGAAGGCACAGATCGGCAAGAGCCTGGCCGAAGTTGGTATATGGGAGGAGCTCATCTCGGAGGGAAAACCCCTCAAGAAAGATGTTGGCCGAATTTTGGTCCAGGTCCCCGACGACCTCCCCCTGATTATCTGCAACCTTGAGCTCTCCCGGCTGGCAAAAAGGTTGGGGGGAGAGGTTATCAAGGCAGTGGAATACCCGGGGAAAGATAAGGTAGTACTCCAGGTGGGGAAGCAAGGCAGGGTGACGGAAGAGATTGTCCTGGTTAAGAATCGACAACTGCGGCGGAGAGTCGGCACAATTGCCCTCATTGTGGATGACTTTGGCAATGATTTGGAACTGGCCCGAAGGTTCTGTGAACTCGACCCGCGGGTGACCTTCTCGGTGCTGCCCTACCTTAAACACTCTCGGCAGGTGGCTGAGCTGGCCTTCAGGAGCGGACACGAGGTGATGCTTCACCTGCCGATGGAACCTCAGGATGCGTCGAAAAACAACCCTGGCAAAGGGGCTATCTTTGTGCGACAATCCACCTCCCAGGTCAGAACACTGACCCAGAAGGCCCTCTCCAGTGTCCCCCATGCAAAAGGGGTGGACAACCACATGGGCTCACGGGCCACCGAAAACCTCAGGGTTATGAAAACAGCGCTGAGGGAGATAAAAAAAAGAGGCCTGTTCTTTGTGGACAGTATGACCTCCTCCCAATCTGTTGGCTACTCCACAGCCAAGAAGATGGGCATCCGATGTGCCCGAAGGGATCTGTTCATCGATGAGCAGGATACTCCGAAAAGCATTGAAGCCAGACTGTTGGAGCTTTCTCGGCTGGCGGCAGAGCGACAGAAAACAATAGGGATTGGACACGCCCGGGAGAGTACTCTGAAAGTGCTGCAAGAGATGCTGCCGAGGCTGCAAAAAAGAGGGTTTAAATTGGTCCCTGCCTCAAAAGCAGTGGAGTGACTTCAACCCAGATTCGGGAAAACTCTGTTAAAGATCTTTCTATCTTTTGCACCTGTGTCAAATAAGGCTTGGGGTTGACTCCGTAAGTTTAAAAAGTACATATCGTCCCTAACGGGACTAATATCTTTGGGGGACAATTTTTCTATAAACATATCGTCTCTAACGAGACTCCTGTCTGTCCCGATAGGGACAAGATGTTTATAGCAAATAGGATTAACCATTCATTCGAAGTCCCTTTAGGGACGATATGTACTTTTTCGAATCTGGGTTCAATCCACCACCCTGACTTCGGTTATTTCAGAGACTCTGAACATCCTCACAGTTCGTTGGACAAAGCAGTATGCCTTGAGAAATTTTTGCCCCAATTTATTTATCACAATCTCCTCCGGTTTTACCTTCCTCACCGAGGGTCTTCCCTTATAACTATAACCCAATCTGATCAAGAGGGTTTTCTTCTTCTGGATGGCATATTCCAAAAGGGGAAGGATCTGTTTTCTTTCGATATTTAGCCACTGGACCTGTTGCTCTGGCCGGTCTGATACCAGCAGATCAGCCGGCTCAAGGATAGTCTCATATTTGATGTTTTCCCGGGGCGAATTCCAGAACGGTGAGGCCGTCTCTGCCTGAGACTCCCACCCGGGGGAGGGACTCTGGTCTTCTTCCACTTTGAACTTGCGAGGCATATAGCCCATTTTCTTCAACTTCTTAAGCAGTTGAGGATAGCTTCCCCTTTCGACTATCAAGGCAGTTGGGCAGACCTCTCCCTTAATAAATCCTTTTAGCCGTGGACTTGCCTTAATCTCAGATGCAATGTTCTGCTCTGTTGTCCGCAGCAGGAAGACATCCTGAAAGAAGACCTTGCCGTAGCTTCGGGCCCATTCATCTATTGAATACTCCACGTTCTGCGGCAATCCAGTCTTCGAGTGCTCCTGGAGAAAAGATATTATAGCCTCCTTTTTCATTCCATTGTCCAACGCCCGGTATATAGACTCCTTGTGGACCCTGTAGATCATCATCTGGTCGATCTTGCAGACATCGGCGAACTGTTCTAACTGGAACCGGAGTTTGAAATCGAACTCTCTGGGCACCAACAGTTCGAAATTTGGCTGGACAAAGAACTCAGTTGAGACAGCAAACACTCCTGCCTCTTTATCTCCCTGCAAGAAGCTCTCTCCCAGCTTGCTTATCCCCAGGACAACGGGCCTTCCGTCTTTGTCGACTCCAAGTTTCAATATACCTAACCAGAAAAGGATTCTGAGAACTCCGGACAGGGCCTCAACATAACAGGAAGAACCCTGCTTTTCTCCGCCCAGAGCATAACAATGGCGGAAGCTTACTTCAATAAAAGAAGCAACATCGAACAACTTTCTGGCAGGGGCCGCTTTCAAAAGGGCCGGTATCCCTTCCTCAAAGGCATATTTGGCCGTCGGAAACAGATCCTTATAAAAGAATAGGTCGTTCAGTCTCTCAAAATTCGACATCTCCAGCCATTTATTGACCAGACCGGTGGTGCGTACTCTGCCATCGTCTGTATGCTTGATGAACTTTCTCACATAGCAGTAACGAAGGATAAAATCTCTGCGAGATGGGTGAACGGGCCCATTCATATCTTCCTTCATCTCAAATCCCTGGGCGATTGAGTTCCAGGTGCGTTTTTTAATCTCCCCTTTTTGGGTCAAGTAGACCTCCCGGTGAGCAATATAGCTCAGCAGGGTGAAAATATCCCGCAGTATCATAAGTCCACACTCCTGAAATTGTAAGCCCTGGGGAGAGCGGGTTTCCACCTGTGACAGTATTTGGGGGGCGAGAATCCGCAGGGAGAGCATTCGCAGGTCGTCAGGGACAAAGTAATAAAACTCATGCTGATAAGAAGATCTAATCCCCACCAACCCTTTGCCCACTAAGCTGTTTGCTACCTCGATTCTGTTTCCCGCAACTGCCGTGCCGTTTTGGGAACAGAGGCCCTTTTCTCCGCTGAACGATAACAAGGTGTAAGATGCTACTTCTGCATCAGTTAACCTGCCCAGAAGCCTTTTCAAAAAGGCAGGGTCAGAGAGCCTTCGGTCGATGAGGTTGACCAACTCTGCTTTGGTTTTCCCCTCGGATTGCTGTCCCAGGTTTCGGGCGATAATCCTCAGGGAATCAGAAGATATCAGGGACAGGTATCCTCTTAGATCCATCTTTATTCTTGTTCCTTGAGAAAAAGTATATTTTAGAGCCTCGACCTTATTTTTCCCCCTCACCCTATCCCTCTCCCCGATGGGGAGAGGGGAATTTATCTCTACATTGAGGCGGGCTCACGCCTCTAAGGTCTGATTCAAATTGGGCTGGTTGTGGTCAGATGAGCTGCGAAGTTCCATTTTTCGACAGAATCTGCCTACTGCTTACTGTCTCTTTTCCCCCTCACCCTATCCCTCTCCCCGATGGGGAGAGGGGAATTTATCTCTAC
>CAZQSC010000076.1:9647-11602 GCA_964595705.1 uncultured bacterium
GCTTACTGTCTCTTTTCCCCCTCACCCTATCCCTCTCCCCGATGGGGAGAGGGGAGAGTCTGCCTACTGCCTACTCCTTACTGCTTACTGCCTTTTTCTCCCACTCACACCCTCCGTCTTTCCGGGCCGAAGAATTCCGTGGCGTCCTGAATGGTATATTTATAGCCCTGCTCGGTGAGGAACAGTTGTCTGTTTGCAGCAAACTGCTGTTCTGTAGTATTTCGAGTGACCAGAGAGTAGAAGCGGGCTGTGCTTCCATCCCTTTTGGGGCGCAGTATCCTGCCCAGCCTCTGTGCCTCCTCTTGTCTGGAGCCGAAAGTGCCAGAGACCTGGATGGCTACATTAGCGTCCGGAAGGTCGACGGCGAAGTTAGCCACTTTAGAGACCACCAATAGTTTAATCTCACCCCGTCTGAACTTGTCGTAAAGCTTTGTTCTCTCCCAACTGCCCACTTTACCGGTGATAATCGGGGCATTCAGGCTTCGGGCAAGGGCTTCCAATTGAGCGATGTACTGCCCGATTACCAGAACCTGGTCATCTCTGTGCTGCTGTACCAATTTTATCACCAGCTCATCCTTTGCAGGGTTTTCCGATGCGACCCGGAACTTTTTTCGCAAGTTTGCCACTGCATACTGAAATCTTGACTGCGAAGGTAGTTCCACCCGTATCTCCCAGCACTCGGCAGGTGCGATCCAACCCTGTTTTTCCAACACCTTCCAGGGCACATCGTATTTCTTAGGCCCGATGAGGCTGAACACATCTGTCTCCCTGCCATCTTCACGCACCAGGGTGGCCGTCAGTCCCAGTCGCCTTCTGGCTTGAATCTCGGCGGTGATGCGGAAGACAGGCGCTGGCAACAGATGAACCTCATCGTAGATCACCAACCCCCAGTTCTGCCGGTTGAACAGCTCAAGATGAGGGAAATCCTCCTCTCTGCTCTTTCGATAGGTGAGGATATTATAGGTGGCAATGGTGACCGGACGGACTTCTTTCTTCTCTCCAGAGTATTCGCCTATCTCTTCGACAGAGAGAGTGGTTTTGTCCAACAGCTCCTCCTGCCACTGTCGGAGGGCAGTGATATTGGTTACCAAAACGAGGGTCTGGGCCTGGAGCCTCTCTATTGCAGCCATTCCCACGATTGTTTTACCAGCCCCACAGGGAAGCACGATCACCCCTGAACCTCCAGTCACGCCTCCGCCGGCGTGGAAAACATCCACTGCCTCCTGCTGATAGGGGCGCACGTGGAACTTCCGGCCGCTTCGGGTCTTCTTCCGCATTGCTAAAGAGAGAGGAGCACCCTCCACATAGCCGGCCAGATCCTCCACCGGCAGACCGAACTTGATAAGCGCTTGCTTCAGGTAGCCTCTGAACCGAGGCCTAACCAGAATGGTTTTCCCATCCACAAGCTCTTTTAGATAGGGTCGCACCTGCTTGTTATACCAAATCTCTTTGATTATGTAAGGGTCCATTGACCTCAGAACCAGCTCCTCTCCCGATCGGCAAAGCTTTAGCTTCCCGTAACGAGAGATATACTCTACCACTTCGGCCTGAATATTCTGAGGGACCTCATACTTACTGAACCGACCCAGAGTATCCAACACCTCAGAAGCGCTCAGTCCAGAGGCAGCCGCATTCCACAGCGAAAGCGGAGTTATCCGGTAGGTATGGATGTGTTCGGGACTTTTCTCCAGTTCCGCAAATCTCGCCAACTGGTCCCTGGCACTCGCATAGTGAGGGTTGTCCACCTCTAACAGAACCGTTCGGTCACTCTGAACAACCATTGGGTTCTCAGGTTTGTAAGACATTTAAATTCTGCTCCTTAACCTTGATCTGCTCGTGAAAAGTCCAAAATGCTCCCTCTCCCTGGAAGGGAGAGGGCTTGCCCCGTGAAATAGGTGGGAGCTGCACGGTAGTTTTGCTTTGATCGGTTAAGCACCGTATAATGGAGGAAGTCT
>CAZQSC010000077.1:0-11351 GCA_964595705.1 uncultured bacterium
AAGCAGTGCCTTCCCCCCTCTCTCCACAGCTCCAGCATGTATCTGGAATAGATGCTTCAACTCCTCCAGCACCCGGAAGAGAACTAACCGCTCCAGACAAGGAATCAGATGTACCGGCCCCACGGTCTCACAGTAGAGTTTCCCTCTGCCACCCCTCAGGACATAAGAACCATTTGGGAGGGTACCCTTACCATTACTGGACTCCACTAAGTAAGTAATGGGATGAGGGCAAGGAGGCACAGACAGATACCGGGGAAACACCCCCCGAATTCTCTGCATTGTCTGTTCTGAGTTTGATTTCACCCGAATCGTCACTCCGGCGATCCGGTAGTAGTCACAAAACAGATACTTCATCATTCTGGTAGAGTCTCCAACCTCAAACTGAAAGGATTTGAGCTAAGTGTTCAACAATAATGGTTAATTGGCGACTGGTGAGATTCTGTCGAAAAGGGCTAATTTTACAGAAAACGCCCTCCATGGTTCAGCCTTTTTTGTGTTCATTTTCTGGATGGAGGTTCACTCTAACAAAGTCTTAGCGGGCTTTGCGCCTTCTTTGGGCTCTTTGCGGTTAAGCAAGACCTGTTATTGCCCGGGAGAATCCTCTCTGTCATGAAGAAGTTTCAGGTTCCTAAATTCCTCCACACTCTTCTTCACATCTTTGAGAGCCGTCTGCTCGTCGACCCGGAAGGTCTTTGTGAGCGCCTTTGCTATCTGTTCTATGGTGTGTTTACCGTCGCACTGTTTCCAGATGGCGTAGGCGGTGCCGTTTAGGACGTGCACCTTGGCTTCCTCTACCTGATATAGAATGCCCTCCCCTTCTATATCACGGAATACGATATTCTCGGCGCGCAGGGGTTGGTAAGTTGATGTGTCCATAAAAACTCTCCTTTGTCCTCATAGACGATAAGGGTATCAACCCCTTACAATCATTTTACTCGGGCAGCTGCCACTGCAGCTCTAGCCAGAGCCGCCTGGGCCCGCGCTGCCAAACGGCGCGCTCTAGGCGACAATGCCCTCACCCGCTCCGCCTGGACACGCGCCACCTGGGCACCCGCTGCCTGGGCTTCCGCTTCCCCCACATCCAGCAGAAAAGTGGTGATAGTAGGTGCCACATAAGGAAGAAAGGCAACCGCTGCTGCACCTCTTTTGAGGAACTCCCGCCGCCCTATAGCTGAACCCTGCGCCTCTTTCTTCCCCTTTTCAGCATGCTTTTCTGACATGAGACACCCCCTCCTTTCGTAGCTTTCCAGTTTCTCCTTTTTCCCTTCTGTGCTCTCGGTGCAAAGAAACCACCCTGGCCATAAATGGTTTGCAGTCGGTGTAGCCGAAGCCGTCGGTGTAGCCGTGAATCATCGGTGCCAGACGGCACATCCCACAGTAAGTATTAACTGAACAGTACAGGCACCTCTTGCGAGGCCGGTTCTTCTCGTCCAGAATCTCCACCACCCGATGAATCATTTCTCGGTCAATGCGGTCTCTCAAGTTTAAAAAAGGGACATCCATCTCGCAGTTGAGGACATCTCCATTGGCGTTGATGTTGAACCCGTAGCCTCCTCCGCAACCGAAGCACACACTGTTCAGAGAGAGACTATGATGCCTATCCAAGGTAGATGCCACATCGTGAACGAAACGCCAGGAATTGTAGATATAGGGCAGATAGGCCTCCACATAGCGATTCAGCTCAAAACCTGCCTCTAAGTACTCCTCCAGTCCCAACCGTATCTTGCTTAAACCCTGGATTCGCCGCCGGGGAAAATCCACCACTGGCTGGACATAGACCTCGATCACCTTTTGGTACTTCTCCCCCAGTCGATTGAGGAACGTGTAAAAGGACTTCATCCCCTTGATGTTGCCTCTATGGACAGTTGTACGTACTGTCGTCCAGACTCCACTTTCCAAGAGGCGTATGAAATTGCCCATAACACGGTCATAGTGGCTGCGTACGGTCTCATGCTCCTTCTTCAGGCCATCAATACTGATCTGGAAGTTGAAAAGCCCTCCCTGTTCCTTGAAGCACTCCTCCGAGAAGATGGGTTCTGGCACAACCAGGCCGTTGCTCACTAAGGAGACCTCTAGCCCCTGCTGGAGAAGCTGCATTATAAACTCAGCGGTCCCTTCTTTTGTAAATATCTCCCCACCTGCCAGGTGGAAGGACAGATAGCGATCCTTCATCTCCTCCCTGAGAAGGGCCACGATTTTATGCCAGTCGTCAAAGGTGAGATCGGGTTCTGGGTGTGGTCGAGATACCACATAACAATAAGCACAGTTCATATTGCATTTGCGAGTAATCTCCAGCCCTACACATACATATCTGTTAAGGTCAACAACTTTCATCAGCCTGATTTCTTTTCCGGTCAAAAATCACCCTGATTATTGTCTCGCAGACTTATGAGAAATGGATACGCCTCACCACACAAACGTAAAGTAACACCAAATCAGTCCGGCATTAGACAACCTCGCCTAGAAAGGGCGCATTAACTATCATTTCCTATTTTTATTTTCTCTCCCCTCTGTTATTTTTGCTCTGTTCCTTCCCCAGTATTTCATTCTCATCTATCGGCTTGGATATAAAGACAAAGGGGGCTTCTACCAGGTTAACCTTCCTCTTGCTGGGCAGTGACACTCCTTCAGGTCCATATAACACCTCCACTATCGGCCGGAGGGGATGGTCGCTGCTGTTGCTCACGACCATACCTATTTCGCCGTTGTTCAACTGAACCCAACTGCCCACGGGGAAGATAGAGATCTCCTTAACAAACGTACTTACTATACTTGGAGAAAGAGCCTTCCCCTGCATCTGGATAATCTTCTTAACAGCCTCACAGGGAATTACTCTCTCTCCGGAGGGGAAAGGGTGAATAAGGTCCAAATATCTTTTGGCCACGGCAATAATCTTAGCGTATTCGTGGATCTGGTTCCCTGTTAACCCCTGAGGCAACCCCTGGCCATCTTCTTGCTCCTCGACCTGACTTACCACATCAGGAAGCCAGGAATACTCCTGTCTGCCGTATTTTTTTAGAGAAGACCTCAATAGTTCAGATCCAGCTAAGGGATAGTCTTTCAATGTCTTGGTGTTCTTCACCATTCCGCCCTCAGCACCCCCACCGAGTGCCTCAAGAAGTCTGGCCATCCCTACGAGGTGAAGTAATGCAGCTACTCCTAATTGGGTGAGTTTCTCCTCCGGGTAGCCCAACCCTTTTCCTACCTTGAGGGAAAGGATGGCA
Organism: uncultured bacterium; assembly: GCA_964595705.1. GTDB lineage: Bacteria > Latescibacterota > MVCY01 > MVCY01 > MVCY01 > MVCY01. The sequence continues at coordinate 3,225 of CAZQSC010000077.1, forward strand.
GTGCTGACTGAACGGTGGGCCAGATCTTTCTCTTCTCCTGCCTCAGGCATCATGCTCAGAAGAAGATCGTCGCTGTTTATCTTCCCTACCAGGCTTCTGGAAACCTTCTCTGCTTCTGTTACATCAATGAGACCCTCTTGGCTTGCTAGATTCATCCATTCTGCAACAGAGCGGACACTGTTCTGGTAAATTCTTTCGGCTTCATTCACTATTTCTTCATCTTCTCCCCCTGGAACCTCAGCTTCACTCTTCGCCTCCTCTTCCCTCTGAGTTTTATCCTTCAGCTTCTTCTTAATAAAATCCATAGAAGAAAGCCTTGCCCTTTCTTTGCCTGGTTCCTCGGCTGCCTTTTCCCGGCCAAGGATCTCTCTGAGGATATCCTTAGGCTCAGGAACCTCCTTAGGCGGCCTCTTCCCCTCTCTGAAAAACTCCTCCCGCCGCTCTGTTCTCCCTCTTCGCAAAAGAGGTTCTATTCTATCTTTAACTTCTATGGGTTTCAGGGGCTTAGTGATGTAGTCGTCCGCTCCGCTCTCAAAGCCAAGCTTCTTATTAGGGAATTCCCCTCTGTTGGTAATAAAAACAAAGGGTATGGAGGTGGTATTGGGGTTTCCCTTGATCGAACGACAGAGGTCGTAAGCACCATCTGCCGGCAAGTCCACATCACAGATAACCATAATCGGTCTATGTCGACCTAAATACTCCTCAGCCTCATCTCTATCCCGGGCGCCCATTACCTCATATCCCATCTCTCTCAGATTAGCCTCCAATACCCTCAAAATGACTGAGTCGCCGGTCACCACCAGTATCTGCGCCTCCGCCTCTCCTTTGCCTCCGGAGGCTTTTTTCATACCTTTAAGCTGTGCCGAACTCCGAAGCAAATCGCTAGCTCTTAACATATAGACCTTTCCAGCTACCTTCTTAAACGTCAGTTTTCTAAGGTTCAAATGCCAAATAGCCTATGCATCATTGCCTTTTTAGCATTCGAATTTTGATCCGTTCGTAAAAAGTTGCATTTCCCCTCCCCTGTGGGGAGGGGGACACCCTCACCCTTTCCCTCTCCCTGGAAGGGAGAGGGAATACTCTGGACTTTTTACGAAAGGATCAACTTTGACCCTTGAGATTGGGTTTGCTAGTCAATCATTTTCAGTCATTTATTATACCACTGATTTTACTATATCCAAATCAATCTTATCGGCTTTCCTCCCAAAGCCCACTAACAGGCACATATCACATATATTATTTATTCTTCTGGGAGTCCCATGAGAAGAACGATAGATGAAGTCCATCGCCTCCTCGGTGAACATATTCTCCTCTCGTCCAGCTACTCCCAGACGATGGGAGATGTAGTTGTGGGTGCTTTCTCGATCCAGATTGTGAAGGTGAAACTTGATGGAAAGTCTCTGCTCTAATTGAGGAATAGCCATAACTCTTTCCCTCAGTTCTGGTTGTCCAACCAAGAAGAGAGTGAGAAGAAACCGGTCGTTCAACTGGAAATTCAAAAGCAGTCTCAGTTCTTCAAAAATTGCTTCATCCTTGATTAACTGGGCTTCATCAACTATAATGAGTGTGTTCTTCCCGTTGGTAAAATTCCTGTAGAAAACCTCGCCTAAGGTGCGCATCAATCCCGAGTGACTCTCATCAGAGATGTTCTCTCCTAATTGATAGAGAATATCCTGATATAGCTCTGCTGGTGTCCATCTGGGATTGTTAAGGAAGGCTATCTCGTTTTTCTCTTCCTCCAATTCCTGAACCAAGACCCTGATCAGCAGTGTCTTGCCACTTCCATATTCCCCGGTCAAAAGGGCTGCTCCCTTGTTCTCTTTCAGGGCATAGAGCATTCTAATATAGGCCTCTTCATGCTCCGGAGATGGGTAGAAGAAATCCGGGTCAGGGGCGTTTTCGAAGGGCTTTTTGGTTAACTGCCAGTATTCAGTATACAAGAATGCCCCCCTCTATCTCTTTATCTCTTCTCCAAGTTTTTCCATGAGTTACCGGAAAAAGATCAACGCTGCCTTCCTCTTCTCCTGCTCGATAACCGATGCGTTCAAATCCAGCTTCAAGGCCTTCTTATCCTTCGTGAGCACCTCGGTCTCAAAAGAATCGGAGAGCCCCATCCGCAGTCTCCTTAACATCTCCCCTGTTCTTTCGAAGAAGCTTCGGGGTATAAGCTGATAGAGATCCATCTCTAAGAGCTCATCCCGGGAATAGCCGAAGAGCTCTTTTGCCTTCGCATTGACCCCGGTTATAGTTCCGTCTAATTTCAAAAAGAGAACAGCATTGTTGGCACTATCCAACAGGTAGTGAAGGGTGTCTTGGGATGTTCTAACCTGTGCGTAAGCCTGAATCAAACTCCGATTGAGTCTTTCCATCTCTTTGTTCTTAGCCAACAATCTCCTGTTCAGCTCCCGCAGCTTCCTCGCAGCTCGTTTCCTCTCGGTGATATCCCTGGCTGTCCCTAATCCGCCTACCACCTGTCCATTCTCATCGTACAGCGGGGAGGTGTTAATTTCAACAACCAATCCGCCGCCGCCCTTGCGCCTCAGCTTCACTTCCTGGCCGAAGACAGCGACTGCCTCCAAAACTGTCCGATCAAGGAGATTCTTGACCTTCTCTTTACTCCCCCTGAAGACTAATTCCTCCAGGCTTTTCCCCTCCATTTCTTCAGCCTTGTAGCCTGAAAGTCTTTCGGCCTCAGGATTAAAAGCCCTCAGGAGTCCAGATTTATCCACTGTAAAAATAATATCGTTGGCATTCTCAAACAGTGTTCTCCATCTTCTCTCCGACTGTTTTATCATCCGGGTACGTTCTCTAACCTCTTTTTCCAGCTTGTTCTCTCTCTGCCTGAGCTTTTTATTGACGGCAGAAAGCTCCTCTATCAACTTCTCCCTCTCAGCAAGCAGTCGCTGTTTGTCTAACGCTTGCCTCACAGTGTGGTATATCTCTACGAGATTAAGAGGCTTAAGGATATAATCGAAGGCCCCTTCTCTGAGGGCCGCCACTGCCGACGCCGCTGAGGAACGGCCAGTGATGATGATCACCTCGATTCTGGGATCGGTCTTTTTGATTCGCTTACAGAGCTCTACTCCATCTATACCAGGCATCTTCAGGTCCACTAAAGCCACATCAATCTGTTCTTTCTCGAAAAGCCCCAGAGCCGCAAGCCCGTCTCCGGCTGTTTTTGCTACATAGCCCTCTTCCTTTAGAAAATCCCCCAGAAGAACCCGCACCTCTGGATCGTCATCGACAACCAATATGATAGACTTCTGCCTCATAGTAAGCTCTGTCGAAAATCCCTGGTTTCGGCACGATCTCGTCCCCGCCGGTTAAATCAAGGCCCCCCTTATCACCTCTCTCTGGATCTGTTCACCCGAGAGAGAATCTGTCGCGCCCAGTTGGGAGGAATCTAATCTTCTTCTGCAGGTGACTTTCACCTGTTCTGGGAGGGAGGTAGCACCTTCATTGCATACTCATACACCTTCTTTAGGTCCTCTTCAGTCCAAAACCGCCAACCGTTAGCATCCCGATTTACCTCCGGGATTTTACCCGTCTTCAACCAGGAGAGAATCGTGTTGCGATGTTTCCCAACTAAGTCGGCAACTTCCTGTAAGTAATACCTCTTTTGCTTCATAGAGACCTCAACCTCTTAATACAAAAACCTTTATACTCTTGTTCCTCTTCATACACTATCTCTAGGCCTTCCAACATATGTTGAGCATGTTAAACAAAGTTACACATACGAAGATATAATACAATACCAAATCCAAAATGTCAAGAAGAAAATATAACCCCAAAGAACTCAGAAATTATAGAGAAAAATAAAATTGAATATCTCTGTGTCTCCTTTGGGGACTTTGTGACCTCTGTGGTTTATTACCTCTTTATGTGAAGAGACATCCTCTACTGGACCCGCCGGAAGTCCTGTCCCGGGGCGTTGGGAGCGCCTTCTACGCCTCTCTGCCGGGGCAGAATAGGAGAAACTTGGTTAATTGGTGAATGGTGATTGGGTAGTGGAGGGATTGTGTCGAAAGGGGCTTTAGCTGGTTTGCATTCCAAATGCAGCATTCGAATGTGATTGGAGTCAATCTGGAAATCTATCAGTGCAAACTACTTCAGCAGCACCATCTGTTTAGTCTGAGCATAATCTGTTGTCTGCAGTCGATAGAAATAGACCCCGCTGGCCAGCTCTCTCTCCCGGTCATCTCTTCCATCCCAACTGACAATCCACTTGCCGGGGCCCAACTGGCTGCTAACCAACCTTCTTACCCTTTGCCCATTGCTGTTGAATATATCCAGGGCGACAAAAGTTGCCGTGGGAAGGGTAAATGTAATTGTGGTGGTCGCATTGAACGGATTAGGAAAGTTCCGCTTCAGCAGAAACCTCCCGGGCAGAACCTCTGTCTCGGCCGCTGCCAGTTCTACCCCGTTAGGAAGCTCATCGAAGACACATCGATAAAGGTCGGGAGAGCGACCACTTTTCCTGGCCACCACCAGAGTGAGGGTATCATAGTTGGAGACAGAAAGAGAGCCACTGTCCGAGAAATCGATGACCGATATTTCTCCCCCTACCTTCTTAATTGCCTGCAGTAGTAGCTTATCGTAGGGCGACTTGTGGAACTCCAGTTGGATGGCAGTTACCACAGGAAGCTCAACATACTCAGCCGCCCAGGATTCCAAACGGGGCTGAGGTTCCCGAAGAGTATCAGGAAGAGAGGTTATTTGAGTGGTGGGGATCTTATAGGTAGGGAGGTCAAACATCTGGTAGCCGTATACCCCTCCATTGTCAAGATAGTTTGCTATCACCCAGTCAGCGAAGACCGAAGAGAAATCAGCGCCTTCCCCCTTTAATACCTCATTAACTCCCGCTATACCCTCTGCCTCCTCGGCCACCAACTGTTTTATAGTCTCTCGGCCCCCATAATGTTCGGCCAAATAGGCAATGAACATAAAGGTCTGTTCATAATCAGCTAAGCTGCCAATCCATTCGGTTAGACTATTATTGGGGGTGTGGAGGAAATTCCCCTTCCAGCGATTGTACCCACACACATACTCGGCATAGCCGGAGCAGCCTTCATTGATCCAATCCTTCTCCTCCGGGTCTTGTCCCCAGTGAATTAGGTGCTGAAACTCATGGGCCAGCACTCCCTTAGCAGTTTCCCCTTTAACATTAAGCGGGTTACAGTCTACATAGAACATCTCCCGGACGTTGCTGTATCGCTGGTCAGGGGGAAGAGAGTCAGGGTCGTATTCGTTCAGGGAGTAGAAGTACCCGGAATAGTAGGTCCCCTCTCCGCTGAATCCATCTCTAATATCTAAGATTAAGATGAAGATCCTGGGATCTCCATCTATATCGGGAGGAGATCCGAAGGTCTCCAGGCACATCTGGTAAATCCCTGTTGTGGAGTCTGCCTTACAGCTCTGATCGAAGGCCTTAACTAAACCGGCCACTGCTGCCGAGTCCACTCGGTTAGACCATACTGAATCTTCTACAAGAAGATAGCAGAATTCCCCCACTGCCCGGCAAGTAGCAGGCACCTGATAATGGACGGCCTCATGGAAGTCCCAAGCCCATAGGGTGTCTTTTTGTCCCACCTCCCAGGAGATCGGCCTTCTCAAAGGAGGAGTCGGCCTCTGGTAAAATTTAACCAGCTTTCGCATCCTCTCCTGTAGCACAGGTGTGCCAGAGATCGGCCAGCTCTTGGGCGATTCTTTAATTTCTCCATAAGTCTTCGACAAAAAAACCATCCCGCAGATCGGAACAAAGAAAAGCAGGAAGGCTTTACTTCTCATTATTTCTCCTCTCATGGTAGGAAGGTATGAACCCTGCTCGAAGTCTCTCAAAGCTTCCCGGTTGTTCCTCTAAACTGTTATAGGAGAACAGACAGATTCCCTTCACTCCTAAGGCCTTTACACTTTGGATCTGTTTCAAAGTCTCCGAAATGGGTTTATTGTATGTGCCTATGCCTGCATAAAGGCGCTTGCGCCCCACTGCCCTCATCGCCTGCTGAACCTGTTGCACCACTACTTCAGTATCCTTGGAATAGGCCATAGGGATGACGAAGTCAACAAACCCCCGGTTAGTCCATTCTGTCCAATCCTGTCCATATTCCCGATAAGCCTCGTCTATACCAGGTTTGACTGCCGCTGAAAGTGCAATCCAGGGTTTCTTCTTAGAGATCAAGTCGTGAATAGCCTCCACCAGGCTGGTAACCTGTTCTGCTCTCCAGGCCAGCCGCTTCCTGGAAAGATCCTCGATCCCCACCACTCCAAATATATCGGCAAGTTTCTCTGAACCCTGAGCGAGCCCTAAAGGGTCAATAGCGTATCTTTGCATAAACCTCGTTCTTGCTATGAGGTTGTAATCATAGTGGTTATTGGGATATCTCACATAGTCTAAGTGAAGTCCGTCGATCTGGTAGTTTTCGATGATCTCCTCTATCACCTTCAACAGATGTTCTTTTACCGGGGGCAGTTCAGGGGAGAGGTATATCCCTTTCGGCTTGGTTCTGCTGCCATCTGAGCAGGCGAACCATTCGGGATGAAGATGAAAGAGGTGTTTGGGACTGACAGGGGGGTAGGGTGATGACCAGAGAATGAAGAGGTTAACCCAGGCGTGTACCTGGAGACCAGCCCGATGTCCTTCCTCTATGGCCAGTTGTAGGGGGTCAAATCCTGGGTTCTGACTTTGTTGAATTTTCTCTGCTAAGGGTATAAACTCACTTCGATAATAAGCATCCCCTCGGGATCTGACCTGGACCAGAATCAGGTTGAAACCGTTTTCTTGTGCCCTTTTTACCATTTGACCTATGGCGGCAGGAGAACAAAGGGCATCTTTAACCACCCACAGACCCCTCACCTCTGTCGTATCTGCCCTTGAGGGGATGAGAGGCCAGAGCAAGAAGCAGAGAGCCCAAACTAATTTTCTGGACAGCAGAGAAGCGTTCATAAACAAGCTCCCCATAGTAAAAATAAACTTTTGATTATTCAGCCACTAAGCCACAAGGAAATATATGAGTTCTAACATGCCGCTTATCAAAAAGGGGGGAATGGGAAGATTTATTATTTGATCGGGTTCTTTTCAGGACCTTTGCGGGCAACTGCTACGACAGAGATAAGAATGTTTGATTCGTAAAAAGTCCAGAGTATTCCCTCTCCCTTGAGGGAGAGGGCTTGCCCCGTGAAATAGGTGGAAGCTGCACGGTAGTTTTGCTTTGATCGGTTAAGCACCGTATAATGGAGGAAGTCTTATCAGATGTGATTATTTCACGGGGTGAAGGTGCGAGTGTTCCCCTTCCCCCAGGGGAGGAGAAATACTACTTTTTACGAACGGATCAAGAATAAAAAGGGGCAATGCAGCTTTTGGATGGCTACTTTGCCCCTCAGGGATTCAACAGGATTAACTCTGGTATTATGCTCCTTTTTTCGCCTCTGCCTGAGGTGCACTCCGCTGTCTTCCGATGAGCTCAATCAGAGAGATGGGAGCTCCATCCCCTTTGCGTTGGCCAATTTTGATGATTCGAGTATACCCCCCCTGCCGGTCGGCAAATCTGGGAGCAATAGTATCAAAGAGCTTGGCTACGGCCTTTTTACCCCGGAGCACTTCTAACGCCTGTCGCCGCGCATGCAGGTCTCCCCTTTTGGCAAGTGTAATCATCTTTTCAGCTAAGGACCTTGCTTCTTTGGCCTTAGCGTCGGTGGTCTTAACTGCCTCGTGCTCAATAAGAGAGGTCACCAGATTGCGGAGCATCGCCTTTCTATGGCTAGATGTCCTGCCCAATTTGCGACCCTTTTTAAGATGTCGCATCTGTCTGTTCCTCCTTTTCTATCCCCAACTCTGCCAGATCCATCCCGAAGCAGAGCCCGAACTTTGCCAGAACCCCCTGCAGTTCACTTAAGGATTTCTTCCCAAAGTTCCGGTATTTGAGCATCTCGGATTCGGTTTTCTGTACCAGATCTCCCAGAGTTTTGATTTCGGCTGCTCGCAGACAATTGCTCGATCGCACCGACAGCTCCAACTCATCCACCGGCATCTGGAGAAGTTTTTTCAGCCGTATCCTCTCCTGGTCAATTTCCTTCTCCGGCTCTTCTGGTTCTTCTTCAAAGCTAACAAAAAACTTGAGATGGTCCCTC
>CAZQSC010000078.1:0-11266 GCA_964595705.1 uncultured bacterium
GACGGTACCAAGATCGCCTTCTCTTCCGACAGAAAACCATACCCTGCTTGCTCCGGCTCGACCATTACCTGCAGTGATTACAATATCTATGTGTTAGATTTAAATAAATATAAATTTACTCAAATCACCACCTCCCCTTTCAATGATTTGTCGCCCACCTGGTCACCAGATGGCAGAAAATTGGCCTTTTCATCGGATCGAAACGGAATCTACAATATCTATGTGGCGGATATTACTGATGTGGACAGCATAAAGGTAGTGCCTATTACTAACGCTCTAACCGGCTGTTTCCAGCCTGCCTGGTCGCCAGATGGCAGAAAAATAGCATTCTCGGCCTTTCAACAAGGGGGTTGGGATATCTTCATCTTAGAGAGTCCGTTCCCCGAATTTGGAGCAGAGCTTGAACCAACGCCTTTTCGCCTGGGAAGACAACAGCTTGGGGCTGCTGAGGCTGCCCCGGTCCAGGCAGACACAACTAGACAGAAAGCACCCCCCTCCTTCAAAACCTCTGTTCAAAAAACATACAGGGCGAAGTTCTCCCCGGACATCATAAACGTCAGCATCGGCTACAGCAGCTATTGGGGATTAGAGGGACAGGGCCTGGTGGTAGTGAGCGATATCCTGGGCAACCATCGGATGTTCTTCTATGGCGACTTATTTTACTCTCTACAAAACAGCAACTTGCAGTTTGTCTACTACTATCTGAAACGACGCACAAATTATGGTGCTGCCCTGTTTAACTTTGGCAACTACTACTGGACAAGGCAGTATGGATGGTTTTATGACCGGCTCTACGGAGGGGCTTTCATAATCTCTCGGCCCTTCACCCGCTTCAGTCGAATGGATGCGGATCTGCTCTCCCTCACTGTGGAACGGAACTACTACTATTGGATGCCGGAGGCACCCGGAGTTATGCGCTGTTTGCTGTTAGAGCTCTCTTTGGTCAATGACACTGCCATCTGGGGTGGGACTGGACCAGTGAATGGCTCTCGTTCCCTGATTTCTCTCCAGCACAGCCTTGATCTGGGCAAGGAAAGCCCTTCATTCACCACCTTCTGCTTCGATTATCGGCAATATCTTAGAATGAGTAAAAAATATACCTTTGCCTTCCGGCTATCAGGGGGAGCCAGCGCAGGCAAGGATCCCCAACATTTCTTTGTGGGAGGGTTAGACAACTGGATCAACGCCAGATACAGCCAGAGGAAGATCAGCACTATTGAAGACTTCTACTTTGCCAGCTTTCCTACCCCCCTGCGAGGGGCAAGCTACTTCCAACTGTCCGGGACTAGGTATCTGCTGGCAAACTTCGAGTTCAGATATCCCTTTATCCCTCATCTCTCTTTTGGCTGGCCTCTGCCCTTGACATTGCGAAATATCCGGGGCGTGCTGTTCACCGATGCTGGATCGGCCTGGAACGGCTGGCCCAAAGAGCTTGGTTCTGATATGTATCTGATAACCTGGGGCTTTGGTGTCCGGATCAACTTGGGCATAGCTATTCTTCGCTTCGATAGCGCCTGGAAGTCAGAGTCGTCAAGGCCTCTGTGCTGCTTTTCCTTGGGAGCTGATTTCTAACAACTTCGCAAACTCCTTAGTGCGGCTCCTTTATAGGGCGTGGGCTATCTCTACGGGGGGATGAGCCCCTATACTATGGCATCGCGTACGTGTCAGCGCTCTCTGCCCAATTCTACGGTTTTCAAGTTCCAATTGAGGTCCTGCCTGCTGTGATAATTGACGAAGTCTAATCGACTTCAGCCTTATTTTCTGATGCTCACATTTTTTTCTTGACAAAAAGGGATTTTTTGTTTAATTTATTTTGAGCATATGCTCAAAACCTCTTAGGAAAGGTTTTCTTGATGGTTATTGCTGTTGCCAGTGGTAAAGGAGGTACAGGCAAGACCACCGTGGTCACCAACCTGGCCTGGGTTCTGGAATCGAAGGGAGTGACTCTGTTGGACTTGCGATGTGGAAGAACCCAACAGTGCCCTCTTCCTCCGACCAAGATTGGAAGAGAGCAGCCTGTTCCGGCAGTTTGTTCCCGAAGTAGACCTTGAGAAATGCACCTACTGCGGCCGGTGCTCTCAGCTCTGTCAGTTTGGGGCTATTGTCACTGTGAGAGAGAACATCCTGGTCTTCCCCGAGCTCTGTCATAGTTGCTTAGGCTGTAAACTCATCTGTCCAGCGGAGGCCATCGGTGATGGAGGAAGGGAAGTAGGCACTGTGAGTATAGGCAGAGCAGAGGGAATTCGCTTTGTCCAAGGAGAGCTAAGAATAGGAGAGGCCCAGACCGCCCCCCTGATTCGGGAGGTGAAACTTCGGGGAATTGTACCGGACAGGAAGAGTATTGTGCTCATCGATTCGCCACCGGGCATCTCTTGCCCGGTTATTGAAGCGGTGAAGGGAAGCGACCTGGTGGTGTTGGTCACTGAGCCTACGCCCTTTGGTCTTCACGATCTCCAATTGGCTGTGGAGACGGTTCGGGCGCTGAAACTCCGCTGCGGTGTGGTCATCAACCGTTCCACCATAGGAGACCAGAAAGTATGGGGCTATTGCCAGGAGCAGAAGATCCCCATCCTTATGGAAATCCCTGACGACCGTCGGATTGCCGAGGCTTATTCCCGGGGGGAGCTTATCGTGGAGGCACTGCCTGAATACAGAGAGGCCTTCGAACGGTTATACCAGCAGATTCTGGCCTTATATTAGGCGCACTTGAAATCTGGGAAATAAGCAGAGTCTGCTATGCCAATGGTCACTCTTGCGAAGATGTGAAGCGTAAAACGTGAAAATGACTCCGGTGTCGGTGTCTAATCACGTTTCACGCCGGACCGTATAATCAGCCAAGGTGCAACGGTGATGTTTTCTTCTGATTTTCACGTGCGCTTGGCATAATTAAGGGGAACTGATGAAGGAGATAGTCATAATAAGCGGTAAAGGAGGCACAGGGAAAACTACCTTCACTGCCTCGCTGGCTGCCCTTTGGGGGAATAAAGTGATCGCTGACTGTGATGTAGACGCTGCCGACCTTCATCTCATCCTCAACCCAGAGATCAAGCAGTGCACCGATTTCTACGAAGGGAAACAAGCAGTTATTAACCCGAATAAGTGCACTCAATGTGGCCGATGCCAGGAAGTATGCGTGTTCGATGCCATCAGTCCCGACTTCACAGTGAGCGAAATCGACTGTGAAGGCTGCAGTGTTTGCTACTATTTCTGCCCTGAGAGGGCAATCTCACTGGTTGACCGCCATTCAGGGCAGTGGTTCCTCTCAGAGACCAGATTCGGTCCCTTGATACACGCCCGCCTGGGGATTGCTGAGGAGAACTCGGGTAAGTTAGTCAGCTTGATTCGACGTCAGGCCAGACTGTTAGCCGAACAGCGCCATCTGGAGACAATCTTAGTGGATGGCTCCCCAGGAGTAGGCTGTCCGGTGATCAGTTCCATTGCTGGGGCCAGTTTAGCGGTAGTAGTAACCGAGCCTACTATTTCTGCCCAGCATGATATGGAGCGGGTTTTCAGACTGGCTGAGCACTTCGGGGTGCCAGCCGCTGTGGTGGTGAACAAATACGATCTGAACGAGAAGCTCACCCAAGAGGTGGAATCCTTATGTCGCAGAGAGGGAGCTACTCTGCTGGGCCGCATCTCCTATGACTCTGTGGTCACCGAAGCGATGGTTCAAGCGAAGACGATAGTGGAGTATACTGATGGCACTGTGGCGCAACAGATTCAGAATATCTTTGAGAACCTCCAGGCAGCATTGTGAGTTTTAATGCACCCCAAGGAGGTCTTTGCTATGCCGAGACCTAAAAAATGGCGTTGGGTAGGGTTCTCTCCCCAGGTCACTTATTTCAAACCCCAGGGTATCCCACTCAGGCTTCTCAGTCAGGTGGTGCTTACCGTGGATGAGTTAGAGGCCTTGCGATTAGCCGATCTGGAGGAAATGAGTCAGGAGGAGGCTGCCCAGCGGATGAAGATCTCCCGCCCCACTTTTGGTCGGATTGTGGCCCAGGCTCGCAAGAAGATGGCTGACGCCTTAGTGAACGGAAAGGCTATTCAGATTCGCTCTGGTGAAGTTATTATGCCGCCTTTTGGTCCTCCTTTTGGTCGAGGACCACACGGGTGGGGCAAAGGGCCGCCCAGCTGAAAAAGATCTGCTTACCTTCTGAATTCAGCACCAACTGGCTATTCGACTGTCAAGAGAATTGAGAATAGTAGATAGATACATGTAATCCGGAAAGGAGGTGAATGGTGATGTATCCAGGTTTTCCAGTTCGCGGTGTTGGTCGGGGAGGACTACCCTGGGGAGGTGGAATGGGCCGCACCTGGGGTGGAGGCCGAGGCTGGATGTGGAGAAGTTATGCTGCTGGTGCTTATCCTCCGCCAGCCAGCTCTGTTCCCTATGGAGTTGGTCCTGTCTTGGGACAGGGAGATGAACTAGAGGCCCTGAGAAACCAGGCAGAGGCCCTCAGAAGCCAACTGGAGGCGATCAACGCCCGGATCAACCAGCTTCAGGAACAGCAGAAGTGAATTGTAAGAGGGATTATTCGCTTCCTCTTCGCTGTTAGAGGAAGACAAAGGAGGTGAAAATATATATGCCCGGTTTCGACGGTACAGGTCCCAGAGGCCTTGGCCCTATGACCGGCGGGTGCCGCGGTTACTGTGTGCTTCCTGTAAAGGGCCCAGATAGCTCAACCCAGAGTGGCAAGTCCCGGGGGTTGACCGGAATTCAGGGGAAACCTGTGTCTGGTGCTTATCCTTACCGTGTTTTCCCTTACTCTGCGTTTTTCTATCCCCGGCCGTGGGGATACTATCCCTTTCGGGGATTCGGTCCCCGGAGATGATATCAGGGTCAAAGATTCACGGCAACGAAGCTTTTGGAATTCAAAGAGAATCAAAAGGAGGTGAGAGACAATGCCACTGGGCAACGGAACCGGACCGATGGGGTTGGGGCCTATGACAGGCAGGGCAGCCGGTTACTGTGCGGGCTACCCGGTGCCCGGCTTTATGAACCCCTATGGTGGACGTCTGGGCTTAGGCTGGAGACCCAGTTATCCTGTCGGGTGGCCAGCAGGTCCGTATCCTGCTTGGGTGGCCTACCCTGGTTATGGGGTCCTCGCTTGGCGCTGGGGCGGGCGAGGATTTTGGGGCCTCGGCCGACGCCCCCTTGGCCTTGCCGTCAGACGGGGTCGAGGAAGATGGTGGTAGCCACCATTTGAAACCAAATCAAGTCAAAGGAGGTGAAACAGAATGCCACGAGGAGACGGAACCGGACCGATGGGATTAGGACCTATGACGGGTAGAGCAGCCGGCTACTGTGCCGGCTATCCGGTGCCCGGATTTATGAATCCCTTTGGCGGACGCCTGGGACTCGGCTTCGGCTGGGGACGGGGCTTAGGCTGGCAGAGATGGGGATATTCATACACACCGGTCCCTTATCCGTACGGGTATCCGCCGGCTGGAGCCCCCTACGCCCCTGCCACGACTCCAGATCAGGAAGCGGACTTTCTGAAAAACCAGGCAGATTTTCTGAAAAATCAACTGGACCAGATTCAGAAGCGCATCTCTGAGCTGGAGGCCGAGAAGCAAAGCTAGTTAAAACTCAGGGAGGGAGAGGTTCTTTGCCTCTTCCTCCCTGTTGAGAAATCGGGAGGTGTTAGGTCGTGCCTACTTACGAATACGAGTGTAAAACCTGCGGATACCGTTTTACCCGCTTCCAGAAGATGAACGATGAGCCGGTCCGAGTCTGTCCGGAGTGCTCTGGCGCGGTTCGGAGGCTTATCTCCGGCGGTGCTGGAATAATCTTTAAGGGGTCGGGCTTTTATGAGACAGACTACAAGAGAGCATCCGAATCCTCCGCTCCGTGCTGTGGTATGAGCACTCCCTGTGACTCTCCCAAACGTTGCTGCCAGAGGTAGGGAATACACTTGGGGATAAGGTTGCCAATTTAAACTGATCTAACAGCACGTTAACCGATTAGAGAAATCCAAGTCCCCTTAAAGGAAAAGTCATTTCTACTTGGGGGATGGTTCACCAAATTTTGTCCTTGCAAATTCCTGAGTACTTTTTGTATATTAACCAAAGGTTCAACAGCTCACAATGACCAGAAAAGGAGGGAAGTAAAATGCCGAGAGGAGATGGAACTGGTCCTTTGGGTCAAGGCCCAGGGACTGGCAGAGGAATGGGACAGGCCGGCGGCCGGGGTCGTATGGGTGGCACTAGACCCGGTGCAGGCCCTGGTGGAGACTGTATCTGCCCAAACTGTGGCACTAAAGTTGCTCACAGCCGAGGAGTGCCCTGCTACAATATCACCTGCCCCAAATGTGGGACGAAAATGGTTAGAGGGTAGAAAGGAGAAGCCATGAAGATTGCCATTACGGCTAAGGACAAAAGCCTGGATGCAGAGGTAGACCCTCGCTTTGGCAGATGCCAGTATTTCATCATCTTTGACACCGAAACCGGAGCCTTTGAGGCCCTGGACAATGCCAGCGTCAGTCTGGGAGGTGGTGCAGGCATCCAAAGTGCCCAAACTATCGCAGAAAAGGGTGCCGAGGCTGTGGTCACCGGCAACGTGGGGCCTAACGCATTTCAAGTTCTGTCTGCTGCCGGGATTAGTGTCTATGCCGGAGTTTCAGGGAAGGTCTCCGATGCTATAGCTCAGTTTAAATCAGGGAAGTTGAAACCGTTTTCTTTCCCTTCGGTGGGGGCGCATTACGGGGTCGGTGCCTCTGGGAGCGGGGTGACTAAACCGTCGGGCAAGAAAAGGATCGCTGTGGCCTCAGAAGATGGGCAGGGACTGAACTCTGAGGTCAGCCAACACTTTGGGCGCTGTCCATACTACACGATGGTAGAGGTTGAGAATGGCAAGATCACTCTGAGCTACAGGGTTGAGAACCCCTTCTGGACTGATCACGGCACCCCGGGGCAAGTCCCCGCCTTTATCCGCGACCAGGGGGCCGATGTGATTATTTCCGGTGGCATGGGACAGCGAGCCCTTGGATTTTTCCAGCAGTGCGGTATCCAGGTGGTAACCGGAGTGAGCGGTCAGGTGAAGACGGTTGTGGAACAATATCTCAGGGGGCAGACTGGTGAGGCTTCACCCTGTGTAGGTGGAATGGCCGACAACAGATGAGGGGGTGAGGAGATGAAAGATTCACAGGACAAGATGCAGGAGATTCAGGAGCGGGAGCGACGTATCCAGCGAAACCTGGAGCAGATTCGCCACCGCATTGTTGTCTTCAGTGGTAAAGGTGGAGTAGGGAAAACCACGGTAGCGGTGAATCTTTCCTATGTTCTAGTCAGAAAGGGCTTTCAGGTGGGCCTGTTAGATGCCGACATCACCGGTCCCAATGTGCCAAAGATGATAGGTTTAGACGGTACCTTTCGGTCAGATGGCACCGAGTTTCGACCTTTAGAAAAGGAAGGATTGAAGGTGGTCTCCATAGCCCCTTTAGTCCCTAAAGACAGTCCGGTTATCTGGAGGGGGCCTTTACGTTCTGTCGCTCTGGCCCAATTTCTTGGTGATGTAACCTGGGGGGAACTGGACTTTCTGGTGGCAGACCTTCCCCCTGGCACTGGAGATGAGGTGCTCACCTCCGCTCAGAAGATGCATCCCCAAATGGCTATAGTGGTGACTACCCCGCAAGAGATGTCCCTTATCGATTGCCGCCGCGCGGTTAATATGGCCAAGGAGCTCAATATCCCCAAGGTCGGAGTGGTGGAGAATATGTCTGGCCTCCGGTGTCCTCACTGCGGGGCAGAGATCGACCTGTTCGGCACCGGAGGGGGAGAAAGAATGGCCCAACAGATGGGAGCTATCCTTCTGGGGAAAGTGCCCATAGAGGTCGAAACGCGCAAAGGTGGGGACAAGGGGCTGCCGGCTGTTTTGTTTAACCCTGAAGGTGATGCCGCCAGCGCCTTCTTCCAGATCGCCAAGCGGGTGACCGAGCTTCTTCTCGATAAACCTGTTGCAAAGCAACATCAGTGATATTCTTCAATTATCGACCAAATGGTACTATTTTGCAACAACTCTGAATCAGGGACTGCGGGCACAAAAAATCCGCACGAACGCTAATTTGCCGCAATTGTTGTCCACTAGCAAGTGGCCAAAGATTGCCAAAAATAGGGGGTGACAACAGCCAATGCTGCGAGTGATCTGTAAATCTAAGATCCAACAACCCAAGATAACAGACTTAAAACTCTACTACGAGGGAAGTATAGGCATTGATACTGAACTTATGAAGGCAGCTGATATCCTGCCCGGAGAACGCCTCCAAGTGGTTAATCTCTACACGGGAATCCGGTTCGAAACTTACGCCATCGAAGAGCCAGCAGGTTCGGGCACCATCTCGTTGAACGGGGCGGCTGCCAGACTGGGAGAAATTGGAGACAAATTGCTGATTATCTCTTACGCTATAGTCTCTGACGAAGAGGCAAAGACAAGGGGGCTTAAACTCGTCACTGTGGATGAAGAGAACCGACTTGTCCCTGTAAAAGGGACTTAAATATAAGGAAGAGCCGTGAGGTATATCTTCGGCCCGGTTCCCTCCCGGAGGCTGGGTTTCTCCTTAGGGGTGGACCCTGTCCCCTTCAAGACTTGCAGCCTGAACTGTGTCTACTGTCAACTGGGCCGGACAACCAGGTTGACCACCCAGCGAAGGCGATATGTAGAACCAGAGGAGATACTGAGTCAGTTGGACGAAGTGCTCTCCCTAGGCCAGCGAATTGACTATATCACTCTCTCCGGCTCTGGAGAGCCCACCTTAAACTCTGGCATCGGTGAGCTCATCGCCGGAATCAAAGAACGCACCGAGATACCTGTGGCTGTCCTTACCAACGGGACGCTTCTGTTCAGAAAAGGGCTTCGCACCCAACTTCTTAAGGCAGATCTTATTATTCCTTCCCTTGACGCAGTAGACCAGCAGGGTTTTGAGCGTGTCAACCGGCCACACCCAAGTCTCGAGATTGAGCGAATTATCGAAGGGATGAAAGCCTTTCGGGAGGTTTTCTCAGACAATATCTGGATGGAAATTATGTTGGTAAAAGATCTCAATGATGAAGATAGCCAGCTCGACCGGATGGCGGAAATACTCGAATCGCTTCGGCCAGACCGGATTCAACTGAACACCCCAGTGCGTCCCCCCGCCGAAACTTGGGTGGAACCTTTTTCCAGAGGGCGTCTGGAGGAGATCGGCCAGAGACTTGGGCCGAAGTGTGAGGTAATTGCCCAATTCAGCCGTAAGGCTCAAAGGGCATATATTGCCAACAGGAAAGAGGCAATCCTATCTCTCATCTCCCGACGACCTGTCACGGTAGCCGACATCTCCCAGACTCTAGGGATACACCAAAACGAGGTGATAAAGTATGTTGAAACCCTGCTTAAAGAGAGTAAAATCAGGGAAGAGTTACACGGTGGCCAACGCTACTTTCAGTGGAGGATAGGGTGAGAACTTAGTTGGAGTGTATTCCCTGTTTCGGTGTTTTCCGAATCCGAGGTTAATTCATTTCTTATTTCATCTGAGAGATGATATGCACTATCCCCCGGCGTATCATCATCACGGCGATGGCAGCCAGAAGCAGTGAGACTACCTTTGAGATGGCCTTGGTGCCGGTAGGACCGAGCAGCCGGGTAAGGCGATGGGCGTTGAAGAAGACTACAGCGGCCAAAAGCAGGTTTAACCCCAGGGCCACCAGGGTAGTGGCTACACCGTAGATGGGAATGAGCATAAGGAGGGTGGTGAGCACGGCAGGACCAACAATGAGGGGTACCCCCAGAGGGACAGCTCCGGCCGAAGGCAAGGGCATCCGACGCTCTTTCTCGGAAGTAATGATGTCAGTGATGGATATAACCAGAAGTAAAAGTCCTCCCGCCACCTGAAAATCAGCCACAGTGATGCCCAGAACCGAGAAGATACCCTGCCCCAGAAATATAAACCCGATACTTACTAAAGATGCCGTCCCGATGGACTGCCAGACTATCTGCCGAACCTGCCGCGGAGAAAACCCCTCAGTAAAAGAGATAAATATCGGCAACACACCCATCGCATCCATAGCCACAAAGATAGGAATAAGGGCAAGAAACAGATGTTGAAACGGCATAATTCCCCCTGACTGCATCAAACGAAATAGATATTTGCGTACAAAGAAGCCTGTCCAGATGGGTCGACCAGGGGCAGAAATCCTAAGTTGAAAATAGTTTGGCCTGTTAGATAATGAGTTTTGCAATTTCTACGTGACGGTCGGCAACCCTTCGGCTTCCCATTGAGTAATTCCTCCCAATATGTTGTAAATTTCTCCAAAATCAAGTTCCTTCATTATATATCCAAGGCTATTCCGCTGCGGTGTCCAGTTCGACAATAGATAAGATATGTTTTATTTTTATCGAGCTTATTAAGCTCATTCCTAAAAGTTTCGAAATAATAATCTATATTGATTGCATTTTCTATGTGTCTATTCGCATATTCTTCTGGAGTTCGGACGTCAATAATTATAAAATTTTGATTCTCTTTATTCTCTTGGATCAAAGCATGTGCCTCTTGGGGAGTGATATCTTCGGCTATCTGTCTCCGTGTTTTTAGATTTATAGTGTCGTCTTCGTGGTTAAAACATCCGCTTATCAATAAAAAAGGCACTATTAGTATTCCGAATAGTGCCACTGTCCCCAATTTTTTCTGTTCATCTTTCTCATAATATTGACTCCTCTGTTTTGAATATCCTCCCAGGGGCTCGCAATTTCTACATTGATCTCTATTTACATTATGACCATTAAAATCTGATTGACAAAGTATTTTTCAGTCTCTCTTTTATAACCACGAAATCCAAACCACTGTATTCATCTACTTCACCAGGCACATAAGAGCCGAAAATAATTATCTTCTTAAGGGGCATATCTTTTTTTACACCTACCCGTTCCACTTTGTTCATCTCACCACCTTCTGAACAGTGTATTCCCCCATATTATATCTTGGCAAGGTGTACTCTTACTCCCTGGGTCCAAAAATGGCGGTCCCCAACCTCACCATATTGCTGCCCTCTTCGACGGCAAGCCAATAGGTGTTGCTCATCCCCATAGAGAGTATCTCCATTTCCACACTTGGGATGGCCTCTTTTTTCAACTGGTCGAACATTTCTCTAAGTTGTTTAAAATAAGGCCTTGCCATCTCAGGGACATCAAAATAGGGCTCTATGGTCATCAGGCCCTTTACCCTGATGCAGGAGTAGCTGGCTATGGTTTTGACCAACTCTGCCACTCTCTCAGGGAGGACACCGGATTTGG